>NZ_JAMQHY010000068.1:0-2640 GCF_023845705.1 Clostridium sp. ZBS15 | reverse complement strand
TCTGCTAAAACATAGCCTTTATATATTAATTATTTCTATTTATTAACTTATACTAAATTTAAACTCTTTTCTTTATGGGAGTTTAAATGTTTATCTTTTAATATATGGATAATAATAGAAATTATATACTTATATTATAATAAAACATTTGAAAAAATTAAAATACTCCAAGTTAAGATATTAAAAATGACTAAGGTCATAATATAGTATTTCCTTAGTCATTCTAATTATTTATTGTACTTTTAATTTTTTCTCGTTATAAATTGTTATACCTAATGTTAACATTAAACCTCCCCATAAAACCACTGCACCTAATCCAAAGAAAGTTATTGCTATGCTGTTCATTATAAATTCCTCCTATATACTTTTATTGCTCTTCAAAATTATCTATATTTTTATTTTTCCATGGTTTTTTAGTAATAATAATTGATGATACTATTCCTATTAATATTACACTCCAACCATACATAAATAATGCTCTTAATGAATATCCACCATATGGAGATTTAATTTCTGTAATTAAACTTTGTACTAACATAAATACTAATATTGCTGGTGTTAAATATTTGACTGTAACATCCCACCATTTGCCTATTCTAAAATATGATATATCGTTTGTATGCTCTCTTATTATATAAGGTTTTAATATCCATCCTACTAAAGTTACTTCTAATAATCCAACAACAACTATTCCGTAATTGTTTATAAAGTTATCTATTATATCTAATAGATATAATCCTGCTCCACTTGCAAAAAGTAAACTTGTTGAAAATCCTATTAAACAAAATACTGTTATTACTTTATTACGCTTCCATCCAAATTTATCTATAAATGGTGCAGATACCGCCTCTGTCAAAGAAACAGATGAAGTTATTCCTGCAAAAATCAAACAAATAAAAAATAATACTCCTAGTATTGTTCCCCATAATCCCATAGCATTAAATACTGTTGGAAAAACTATAAATGCAAGACCAACCCCACTTGATACTACTTCTGATACAGAAACACCTTGAACATTAGCCATATAACCTAATATTCCAAATACTGCTATAGCACATAAAAATTCAAAACCACAATTAGCAAAAGCTGTCATAAATGCACTATTATTAATATCAGTTTTCTTAGGCAAATAACTTGAGTATGTTATCATTATTCCCATTGCTAAGCTTAATGAAAAGAATACTTGTCCATATGCAGCTACCCAAACTTTAGGATCTAACACTTTTGACCAATCTGGTGTAAATAATGTATTTAATCCTAAAGATGCACCTTCTAATGTTACTCCCCTAATGGCTATTACAACCATAATTATTATTAACATTGGTAATAGAATTTTATTTACTTTTTCTATTCCACCTTTTATTCCTTTATAACAAATAGTCCAATTAATTATCCAAATAATAGCCATTCCTATAAATATAGGCCAAACTATCCCACCAAAATCGAATGGTGATGAAGTTAAATGCAAAAAATCATTATGAAAAAATGAATTTGAATCATTTCCCCAACCCCTAGTAAAACTAAATCTTAAATAATTAATAGCCCAGCTTAAAATCATTGAATAATAGCATAGTATAATAAATGCACTGATTGTAGGCCACCAACCAAGCCACTCCCATTTTTTCTTTGCTCTTGCCATTGCAAGTGGTGTTGATCCCTTATATTTATGCCCCATTCCATATTCTAATATTAATAATGGTATACCTGCAGTAAAAATAGCAAAAAAGTAAGGAATTAAAAATGCTCCTCCACCATTTGAATATGCTACATATGGAAATCTCCATATATTACCTAAGCCTACTGCTGAACCTATAGCTGAAATAATAAATCCCAATTTGCTACCCCATTGATCCCGTTTTTCATTCATGTCCACTTCCCCCTTTGTAGATAAGATAAATAAAATCATTCTTTAATTATTAATATAATATAACAATTTAATAATATTTTCAATATTTATTTAAAAATATTTTATATTTTTATTGTTTTAATTGATAATTCATTTTATTTTTGCATATTTTCTTAACTTTTCGTCAATTTGCTATATTAAAATTAACTTTTATCATTTACATATTATGTTAATATTGATTGAAGGAGTTGAAATTTATGAAAAAATTTTTATTATGCGGAGTATTAGCATTTATTTGTTTAGGTTCTACTTCACTTAACGTTTTTGCAAATACAAATGAACCTACTCACTCATGGAAAATTACAAAAGCAAATGTAGATAGTGGTAAAGTTTCGTATCATGAATTTAATGATACAAAAGATAATTGTGAGATTGTAACTTATAACTCAAGTTACAATAAAGAATGTACAATATGTGGGGCAACATGTAGTGAAGATAGTACAACTATCTTTCATTTAAATTTTAATTGTCATGAATGTGATTAATAACTAAAATGATACACCTAAAAATAATACTTAAAGCCACTTAAATTTCTTTAGAACAAAATCGCTAAGGCGACTTTGGAGCCGTCGATTTTTTTAGCCATGCGCCCTTTCCAAACGCAGTGCAGGAATAATGGTGCGGCATATGATTATTTTTTATTCTTTAGGGGTACTCATAATACCTTTAAAACACATTATTTTAAAAGTTATCCACAAATTTTTTAATAATATAAATTCCTAAAGAATAAAAAA
>NZ_JAMQHY010000067.1:0-1329 GCF_023845705.1 Clostridium sp. ZBS15 | reverse complement strand
TAAAGTGGACCCTTTGTCAAGGACACAATAAAAAAAGGTTATGAAGCTAACAAAAGATGATTTCTATATTGTTTAGGAGTCATCTTTTTTAGGTTCCATTGATACCTATAATTATTATAATATTCGATGTAGTCATCGATTGCTTTAAGCACTTCATCAAATGTCTGGAAGGATTTAAAATCAACCTCATCTTTCATATGACCAAAGAAAGATTCTTGAGGTGCATTATCCCAACAGTTTCCACGACGGGACATTGATTGTCCTAATGTATTTTCCTTTAATAAACTTTGAAACTTTGGGCTTGTATAATGTACACCTTGATCAGAGTGAATAAATGCATCCTTAGATAGACTATCTTTATGTTCAGCCATTAGCTTATTTATAGTAGTTGTTGCTATATCCAGGGTTATATTCTCCGAAGTATGATAAGCAAGGATATCGTTACTACTTCCATCTTTAATGGTAGATAAATAAGCCATATGATTATTTCCATATGGTATATATGTTATATCAGTTAATAATACGTTGAATCCTTTTCCTACTATAAATTATAGAAAACTCACCTTCTAGAATCATTTTTATTGAACGTGAGCCTTTATTGTAGCCTTTGTAATAATAAGCCATTAAGATATTATCTCGTGCTTCCAAGTCCTTATCTTCTATTAGTTTTTGTTCTTCTATTGTACTCAAATAATTATAATATCCCGAGCGTGAAACATTTAAAAGCTCACAAAAATACGAGACCATATTTTTCAAATTGCTATTAATGATAGTCTCATTTATCAATTTAAATATTTCCTTACCTTTTAGAGTTACGCTGTTGTTTACCAGCCTCCTTTCTGTCAAGTCTAATTTTTTTAGTAGTTCTAACTGCTCCTCTAACAACTTAATTTTGGATTCTTGTTTTAAAATAATATCATCTTTAGATGGTTCATTAGTAGTTGGTCTTCCACTATTTTCTTTTCGTGTATCCCTTAATCCTATAATTCCATTATCATTATAGATTCTTAACCATCGAGCTGCTGCTTGTTCGTAACGTCTAACTCCAAGAATAGAGATATCGAAACCGGCTTCTTCGAAAATAATTCTAGGAGTCTTTCCTTTTAAATACTCATCTATAAATAGTCGCTTAAACTCATCAGAGTAAGTTATAGATTTTTCACTTACTTTGGCAACATAAGGATTTTGTTTTAATAACTCAATATTTTCTTTACTAAATGTAATTTTACTCATACCATTTCCTCCATGATATTAATATTATACATAAAAAAGTACCTATAAACGAAACACTTTTTTTCAAAGTGTCCTGTCTATAGGTACCATTTTATT
>NZ_JAMQHY010000066.1:0-1465 GCF_023845705.1 Clostridium sp. ZBS15 | reverse complement strand
TAAAGTGGACCCTATGTCAAGGACAGAGTAAAAAAAGGTTATGAAGCTAGTAAAAGATGATTTCTATATTGGATAGGAGTCATCTTTTTTAAGTTCCATTGATATCTATAATTATTGTAATAGTCAATATAGTCATCAATAGAATCAATTACATCACTAAGAGTGTGACACTTGCTAAAATCAATTTCATCCTTCATATGGCCGAAGAAAGATTCTTGTGGCGCATTATCCCAACAGTTTCCACGTCGAGACATTGATTGACTTAAGTTGTTATCTTTAAGTAACTTTTGAAATTTAGGGCTTGTATAGTGAACACCTTGATCTGAATGAATAAAGGCATCTTTATGAAGTGTATCCTTATGTTTGGATAATAGCTTGTCTATTGTATCAGTTGCAATATCAAGCTTTATAGAATCAGAGACAGTATATGCAAGTATATCGTTACTACTACCATCTTTAACAGTCGACAAATAAGCCATATGCTTATTTCCATATGGTAAATATGTTATATCTGTTAATAGTACTTTACCAGGTATTCCTTGCTTGAAATTACGCTCTAATAAGTTTGGCACTACTCTATGTTCCTTTGTAGCTTTAGCCATTCGGCGGTACGGATTAGCTTTTCTTATAGGACATTTAATATCATATTTTCTCATAATACGTTGAATTTTCTTTCTACTATAAATTATAGAAAATTCACCTTGTAAAATCATCTTAATTGAACGAGAACCTTTGTTATACCCCCTATAATTATAAGCTTTCATAATATTATCTCTAGCTTCTAAATCTTTATCTTCCATTAAAATTTGATTATCTAGTGTGCTTAAATAATTATAATATCCCGAGCGTGAAACATTTAAAAGTTGGCAAAATTCTGAGACCATATTTTTAAAGCCGTTATTAATTATGGTCTCATTTATCAACTTAAATATTTCTTTGCCTTTTAGATTTACGCTGTTGTTTACCAGCCTCCTTTCTGTCACGTCTAATTTTTTTAACAGTTCTACTTGCTCCTCTAATAACTTAATTTTGGCTTCTTGTTTTAAAATAATATCATCTTTAGTGACTTCTTTATCAGTAGGTCTTCCAGTGTTTTCTTTTCTCGTATCCCTTAATCCTACAATGCCATCATTATTATAAGCTCTTATCCACCTGGCTGCCGCTTGCTCGTACCTTTTGGCACCAAGCACAGTTACATCAAATCCAGCTTCCTCAAAAATTACTCTAGGAGTTTTTCCAATAAGATATTCCTCTATAAATAATCGTTTAAACTCGTCAGAGTAAGTTATAGATTTTTCACTTGCTTTAAGCACATATGCATTTTTTTTAAAAGCTTCAATAGCTTCTTTGTTAAAAGTTATTTTACTCATACTAAATTCCTCCAAGATATTAATATTATACATAAAAAAGTACCTATAAACGAAACACTTTTTTTCAAAGTGTCCTGTTCATAGGTACCATTTTA
>NZ_JAMQHY010000065.1:20958-27800 GCF_023845705.1 Clostridium sp. ZBS15 | reverse complement strand
TAGCGTACTTTACACTATCTATTTTTATTTATTTCTTATTGCTTACTAAAAATTATTTGTTTTTTATATATCCTATTAGCCCATCATTATCTATAATTTTTTGCATAAATTCAGGAAATGCTTCACCTTGATATTGTTCATTTTTACTTAGATTCTTAATTATCCCTGTTGAGAAATCAACTTCAAGTTCATCTCCATTATTAATATTTTTTACTGCTTCATCACACTCTAATATGGGTAAACCTATATTTATTGAATTCCTATAAAAGATTCTTGCAAATGTTGATGCTATAACACAGCTAATCCCCGATGCTTTAATTGCTATAGGTGCATGTTCTCTTGAAGAGCCACAACCAAAATTTTTATTAGCAACTATTATATCCCCATCCCTTACATTATTAACAAACTCTTTATCTATGTCTTCCATACAATGTGAAGCAAGTTCTTTATGATTAGATGTATTTAAGTATCTTGCTGGAATTATTACATCAGTATCAACATTATCACCATATTTAAATACTCTACCTTTTACGTTCATATAAAAATCCCCCTTTATACTAACTCTGGATCAGTTATTTTTCCTGTTAAAGCTGATGCTGCTGCTACTGCTGGACTAGCAAGATATACTTCTGATTCAACATGTCCCATTCTACCCACAAAATTTCTATTTGTTGTTGAAACACATCTTTCACCTTTTGCTAATATTCCCATATGACCACCTAAGCATGGACCACAAGTTGGTGTTGAAACCACTGCTCCTGCTTCAATTAAATCTTTAATAATACCTTCTTCTAATGCTTGTAAATAAATCTTTTGAGTTCCTGGAATAACTATGCATCTAACTCCTTTTTTAATTTTTTTCCATTTTAAAATTTCCCTTGCTATTCTCAAATCTGATATTCTCCCATTTGTACAAGATCCAATAACTACTTGATCAATATCTATATTTCCTACATTATCAATAGTTCTTGTATTATCAGGTAAATGAGGAAATGACACTGTTGGTCTTAAAGTATTTAATTCTATCTCTATAACTTCATCATATTCTGCATCTTCATCAGCTTTATAAACTTTCCACTCTTTCTTAGTATGTTCTTTTAAATACTCAACTGTCTTATGATCTACTGGGAATATACCATTTTTTCCTCCTGCTTCAATTGCCATATTAGCCATTGTAAATCTGTCATCCATGGAAAGATAACTTAATCCATCTCCAACAAACTCCATTGATTTATATAAAGCTCCATCAACACCTATCATTCCAATTATGTGTAAAATTATATCTTTTCCACTTACCCATTTAGCTGGCTTATTTTTAAGAATAAATTTTATAGCTGATGGAACTTTGAACCAAGTTTGTCCAGTAGCCATTCCTGCTGCCATATCAGTTGAACCTATTCCAGTTGAAAATGCTCCAAGAGCACCGTATGTGCAAGTATGTGAATCAGCCCCAATAACCACATCCCCTGCAACAACTAGTCCTTTTTCAGGAAGTAAACAATGCTCTATTCCCATTTCTCCTACTTCAAAGAAATTTTCTATCCCCATCTTATTAGAAAATTCTCTAACATACTTTACCTGTTCAGCTGCTTTTATATCTTTATTTGGAGTAAAATGATCTGGCACAATTGCAATTTGACTTTTATTAAAGACTTTATCAATACCAAATTTTTTAAATTCATTTATAGCCACTGGTGTTGTAATATCATTTCCTAAAACTAAATCAAGATTTACTTCGATTAATTGACCTGCTTTTACACTTTCTAATCCTGCATGTTCCGCTAATATTTTTTGAGTCATTGTCATCCCCATTTTTATCATCCTCCTAAAAATATGTTTTTAACTCAGCAAATATTTTAATATTCCTCAACTGAATTTTTAATTGTTGAAATTCCCCTTTGAAGAGCAGTTATACCTGTTCTAACCATCTCTTCTATTCCATATTCCTCCATAAGTTTTATTAATGCTGATATTTTATTCTCATCACCTGTCAACTCTATAGTTAATGTATTTGGTGAAACATCAACTACTTTACATCTAAATATCTTTGCTGTTTCATTAATTGCTGCTCTTTCATCTCCACTAGCTTTAACTTTTATAAGTACTAATTCTCTATAAACGGAATTATCAGAAGTAATATTTATTACTCTTATAACATCTTCAAGTTTATTTAATTGCTTCTTAACTTGTTCTAAAACATCATCATCTCCGCTTAAAGTAATCGTCATTCTAGATACTAAAGGATCTTCTGTTCTTCCTGCTGTTATGCTGTCAATATTATATCCTCGTCTTGAAAATAACCCTGAAACCCTACTTAATACACCTGATGAATTCTTTACTAAAACGGATAATACATATTTCCTCATAAAATCATACCTCCGTAAAATTTATTTAAAGCAAAAACCACTTTTAATGATACAAACCATAAAAAGTGGTTAATCTCCGCTTATATAAAATATCACTAGGTTCTAACAAACCCTTGCATATAACGGTTGCACACCATTAACTTTTGCTTTTTTTAAAGTTTACTCTTATAAAATATCAAAGTCAACAACCGTAGATTATTTTTACAAAACTTATATATTAAGGAATATTTTTTGATGTATATTTTTCATTTAGTCAATAAAACAACTGTTTTATTGATAGTTTAAAACTATACTTCGTTTAATTTTATCATATTGATTTTATCGTACTTGTTCATTAAACATTATAATAATACATAATTTTTATCATTAATCTGGATCACCATAAGGTTCCATCATGTCTATAGTTTCAATATCTGGTAATATAGTATCTAGATTATAATCATAAACATTAAAGCTTATTTCCTTCGCTAATAATTTTGATATTATTTCTTCCCTTTCAGCATCAAAAACCACTTGATCTCTTACAATTTCTATGAAATTATCTATGCTATAAACTTCACATCGTCCTTCATCTACTCCTAATTGAGTACATATATTTCTTCTTGGTTCCTCTGCTCCAATTTCCGTTGCATCATTATAATCATCTTTATCAATTTTATGGTCTATAATCCTTTCATAATATATATTTATATAAGCTTTTGCTAATTCTAAATCATCGAACCCCTTAGTATCACCATTTGGCATAACTAATAAATATTCATTATACGGAACTATATTCATAAGCTTTTCCCTCCTTAGCATGTACTTTTGTATATCACCTTATTTATACCCTAGTTTCACAATTGCTATTCTCTAAACAAAAAAACTCAATTTTTATTCTTATTGCATATTTTTAAAAATGACCATATAAAAAGAACCATCACAAAATGATTCTTAATCACCTTATGATGGTTCTTTATAAATTTATTAGTCTCAAATTTACTTATATATAATAATTTTATATTAAAATCGAATTAATGTTTATGTTTTAATATAATGAGAACTAGCATTGGAATTTGCTTTTTAGCTTAATGTTTATGTTACAAATAAATGTTGATATATTAAATAGGTAAAGTGGCTTTGTAATTTGACTTTTAGAACTGTTAAGTGAGATTCGAAATTTTATATTTCGCTTCTCGAACTTACTCAGCGACTGCATAGGAGTCGAGTTTCCTTTTCATAATCACATTTACTGCTTGTCTCAATTTTACATTGGGAACAAGCTAAAATGGGACTATACTNNATTTTAGCATTCCTAAGTTCAATTACTCTGTCCAATTTGTTTATACATGTATCAACACTCTACTAAAATATAGCCTTATATTAAAATCGAATTAATGTTTATGTTTTAATATAATGAGAAATGGCATTGGAATTTGCTTTTTAGAATTCTTAATGAATATTGTCACATTTACTGCTTGTCACAATTTTACATTGGGAACAAGCTAAAATGGGACTATATCCATTTTAGTGTTCTTAAGTCCAATTACTCTGTCCAGCTTTACCTATAAATATATCAACATGTGGCTAAAACATAAACTATCCTTTATATTTTAGATAAAATTAAGTTAGCTAAACCATGAGCCATTTCATCTATTTCTGCTTGGTTTTCACCTTCTAGCATAACTCTAACTAACGGTTCAGTTCCTGATGGTCTTATTAAGACTCTTCCTACACCATTTAGTTTTGCTTCAATTTCTTTAATAGCTTCCACTATTTCTGCATCTTCTAAGTATATGTTCTTTTTATCATTAGGAACAGTTGCATTAACTAAAACTTGTGGTAATTCTTTCATTACAGAACATAATTCTGATAATGTTTTTTCTTTCTTTTTAACTATTGATGCAATTTGAAGAGCTGTAACAAGCCCGTCTCCAGTTGTATTATAGTCTAAGAATATAACATGACCTGATTGTTCTCCGCCTAACACATAGTTGTCCTTAGTCATTTCTTCAAGAACATATCTATCTCCAACTTTTGTTTTTTCAAGCTTTATTCCTAAGCCTCTACATGCAATATCTAAACCTAAATTACTCATAACAGTTACAACTAAAGTATCTTCCTTTAGTTTACCTATTTCTTTTAGATAATTTGCACATAACATTAATATGAAATCACCATTTATTAATTTACCATTCTCATCAACTGCTAAACATCTATCAGCATCTCCATCAAATGCAAATCCTAAATCGCAGCTTTTTTTAACAACATAATCCATAAGTTCTTCTGGGTGTGTTGAACCACAATTTTTATTTATATTAGTTCCATCTGGATTATCATTAATTACAAAAACATCAGCACCTAAATCTCTAAATGCTTTTACAGCAGATTTATAAGATGCACCATTAGCGCAATCTAGTGCTATTTTCATTCCTTTTAAATTATAAGGAATTGTTTGTTTTGCAAATTCTGTATAATCTTCTAATGCCGCAACTTCGATTCTTTCTCTTCCTAAGTCTATGCCAATAGGACTTGGTACTCCTTCAAAATCACTTTCAATTACTCTTTGAATTTCATCTTCTAATTCATCAGAAAGTTTATATCCTTTATTATTAAAGAACTTTATTCCATTGTATTCTACTGGATTATGAGAAGCTGATATCATTACACCTGCATCTGCATCATATTTTCTTGTTAAATATGCAACTGCTGGTGTTGGAACTACTCCTAATATTACTGCTTCTGCTCCAACTGATAATATACCTGCAACTAAAGCAGACTCTAGCATGTCCCCTGATATTCTTGTATCCTTAGCTACTAATATTTTTGGCTTATGTGCACCTTCTGTTAAAACGTATGCACCAGCTCTACCTAAGTTATAAGCCATTTGAGCTGTTAACTCAGTATTAGCAATTCCTCTAACTCCATCAGTTCCAAACATTCTATCCATATTTTTACCTCGCTTTTTTATTATCTCATATATCTAATTACTATATTATTATGAAATAATAGTAAATTTGATAATTATCTATTTAAGTTGATAATTTTTTTAATTTTATATATAACAGTATAATGTTTTTCATCAATATTGACAATGTTTTAAGTATCTTTTAACTATTTATAGCAAAAGTTTAATAAATTTATTTTTCTAATTTTTCTAAAATTGTTTTATAACCATTGCTACCATAATTTAAACACCTATTCACTCTACTTATAGTTGCTGTACTTGCCCCTGTTGCTTCGGCAATCTCAGTATAAGTTTTTTTACTATTTAAAAGCATAGCAACATAAAATCTTTGAGCTAATGATTTTATTTCATTGATTGTAGCTACATCTTCAAAAAAGTTATAACATTCATCTATATTTTCAAGTTCTAAAATTCCTTTAAAAAATAAGTCTAATTCTTCGCTTTTAATTTTCGAATCTGACGAACTCATTATCTCTCACCTCTTTAATTATTTCATCTTTAAATATTATAACTTTAACTTCTTTTCTTTACAACTTTAATATATCAAAGCATTAATTTTCCGTATTTCTTTCTTTGCTTGGCTTAGTCATTTCTTTAAAGCTTTTAGTTCTCATATCGTCATATATAGCTTTAGTTGGAATAAGCCATACTTCTCCCGTACCTCTATATACATTAACAAAACCTTCACCACTTGTTATAGCACCTGTAATAGATTTAGATGATTTTTCTACAGAAAATTCAATATTTCCAGTCCTTAAAATTGCAAAATTTCCATCTACTTTTAATATATCGTCTATTAATATACATTTAAATATTTCAGTTTCTGGAACAGGTATTTCTAATGCAACTATTCCATTACCGCTTATTTTAGTTTGACATAATCCTTCATTTCCTAAAAATGCTGAAGATAAATTTCTCTGTATTGATGCTCCTACCTCAATTCCATCTTCACAAGCACAAAACAGTCCGTCATCTACAATTATTTCATCATCTTCTAATTCAATTAAAGCAAAATGTCCAAAGGATGGTTCTAAAAATATTTCTCCTGAACCTTTATAAATTGGCTTAAACATAGTTTCACCAGTTAATTTACTGGTAATAAACTTTTTACCTAAACCAAATACTCCACCTATATCACTTTTAATATCTATATTACCTTTCATGTAGCTCAAAAGACCTGATTCTAATTTTACTGAGCTGTCATCAAGTATTATTCTTATTTGTTTTAATTTTATATTACTTTCATTAATTACATTTAATCCAAAAGCTGTTTCTAAATCAGTAGCTCCATTTAAATCACTATATTCTAAAATTTGAAATTTTGAATCATTCTCCATTTCAGTTAACATAGTTAATTTGTTGGTTATATTTAAAGAACTTCTCAAAGCAGTTCCCCCTTTAATATTATAATAATTATTTATTAACCTTGACTTTATTATCGTTTATTATTCATTTATACTATAGCTTTGATTAATAACATTCCAAATTCAACATCAACTTATTTAAATCTAAGGCTATGTTTTAGCAGA
>NZ_JAMQHY010000065.1:0-20906 GCF_023845705.1 Clostridium sp. ZBS15 | reverse complement strand
AACACGCATTTAAAACAGAGTCAAATCTAAAATTATAATATGTACTGGGTTTAATAGTATATTTCAAATATATATTCAATATATTCATATATACAAACATTAAACTAAAACATAAAAAAGATCATATCAAAAGAAATTTTGATATGACCTCTTTACATATATTCTAGTAAATCTTAGCTTTTTCTTCTCCGTCAAGTACTCTTATAGCACCTTGAGCTAATGCTAATAATTCATCTTCTCCTGGATATACAGTTACTGGAGCTATCCATTCTACATTTGATTTTAAATCTGGAACAAGTGTTGGTGAATATGCAATTCCACCTGTTAATAATATTTGATCAACTTTTCCATTTAATGCAGCTGCCATTTCTCCAATAGTTTTTGTTATTTGATAAAGGAATGCTTTATATATTTTTTCACATTCTTTATCTCCTTCTTCCATTTTATCTATAACACCTTTAACATCATTAGTGTTTAGGTATCCAACAAATCCACCTTTTCCAACTATCTTAGTATATACTTCTGATTCAGTATATTGTCCGCTAAAGCACATTTTAATTAAATCGCCTACTGGTACTGTTCCTGCTCTTTCTGGTGAAAATGGACCATCACCATCTAAAGCATTGTTAACGTCAACTACTTTTCCTTGTTTGTGAGCTCCAACAGAAACTCCACCACCCATGTGTACAACTATTAAGTTTAAGTTTTCGTAACCTTTTCCACTATCTTTACCATATCTCTTAGCTACTGCTTTTTGATTTAAAGCATGGAATTTACTCTTTCTTGGTAGTTCTGGAACTCCTGATAATCTTGCTACTTCATCTAATTCATCAGTAACTACTGGATCTACTATAAATGATGGTATATTTAATTCGTCACCAATTGATTTTGCTATTATTCCTCCAAGATTTGAAGCATGAGGACCTTGTACTCCTACTTTTAAATCTTCTATCATGGCGTCATTAACAGCGTAAGTTCCGCCTTCAACTGGTTTAAGCATTCCGCCTCTTCCAACTATTGCACTTAAAGTATTTATATCAAAATCTTTTTCCTTAAGAATATTTAATATTACATCTTTTCTAAATTGAAATTGATCATATATAGTTTCATATCTCTTTATTTCTTCATTAGTGTGTCTTAATGTTTCTTCAAATAATTCTTTTTCGTCTTCATAAACTCCTATTTTTGTAGAAGTTGATCCTGGATTAATAATTAATAATTTATATGACATTAAATAATACCCCCAAAATAATCTTATTTAGCGTTTTCAGCAACTAATGCTGCTAAAGCTATAGAATTTACCTTTGTTTCAAATTTATCAGCTCTTGAAGTTAGGATAACTGGTGCTGATGTTCCAACTAATAGACCACCACTCTTACTCTTTGATGTGTAAGTTAAACATTTATACATTACATTACCTGTTTCTATATTAGGTAATAATATGATATCTGCTTTTCCTGCTACTGGTCCTGTAATACCTTTATGATGAGCAGCTTCTTCTGATAAAGCATTATCTAATGCTAGAGGTCCGTCTATTATACAACCTTTTATTTGTCCTCTGTTATTCATAGTAGTTAACAATGATGCATCTATTGTTGCTGGCATATCTGGGTTAACAACTTCAACTGCACATACTGGTGCTACCTTTGGAACTTCTATTCCACAAGCATGAGCTACTGTTACAGAATTATTTACAATTTGAATTTTAGCTTTTAAATCAGGGTAAGTATTAAATGCAGCATCTGTTAAGAATATTAATCTATCAATATCTTCAACTTCAAAAACTGCTACGTGAGACATAACTTTACCTGTTCTAAGACCAATTTCCTTGTTAAGAACACTTCTTAGGAAAGTTGCTGTGTCTACTAAACCTTTCATAACCATATCTGCTCTTCCACTTGATACTAATTGAACAGCAAATAATGCTGCTTTTTTAATATCTGGTTCATGAATTATTTCAAATTGAGTTAAGTCCATTTTTATTTTTTCTGCTATTGTTCTTATTTTTTCTTGATCCCCAACTAGTATTGCATCTGCTATTCCTTTTTCTTTAGCCGCCATTACAGCTTCTAAAACTGGTTCATCTTGTGCTACTGCTACTGATAACTTTTTCTTTTTAGTTGCCTTTAATTTAGATAATAAATCATCAAAGTTTTTACTCATTATACATGCACCTCTTATTCTAATAATAATTATTCTGTCTATATTTAACTTTAATTTTTCTTCTTGCTTTTTTAATTAAAATACATTTTTATTTATTATCTTTATTGTAACAAATAATAACTTAATATTGCCCTTTTTTAGAATATTGAGACTATTTAATTAAATCAACAAATTTAACAAGTAAATTGATTTATTATCATTTCCGCTACTTTAACTCCATCAACTGCTGATGAAACTATTCCTCCTGCAAATCCGGCTCCTTCTCCCACTGGATAAAGGCCTTGCACCGTTATGCTTTCAAGTGTTTTGCTTCTATGAATTCTAACTGGAGCTGATGTTCTAGTTTCTATTCCTGTTAAAACTGCATCTTCCATTCCGTATCCTTCTATTTTTTTTGAAAAATTTTGTATACCTTCTTTTATTCCTTCTACAACATAACTAGGTAAACAATCTTTTAATTCTTTAAATTCATATCCAGGTGAATAACTTGGAATAACACTTCCAAGTTTTGTACTAGGTCTGTCATTCATAAAATCTCCTAGTAATTGTATTGGTGCTTTATAATTTCCACCCCCTAATTTAAATGCTAAACTTTCATAACGTCTTTGAAATTCCATTCCTCTTAAAGGTGAATCTCCTTCAAAATCATCTGTAGATACCGTTACAACTAATGCTGAATTAGCATTGGCTAAGTTTCTAGCATGATAACTCATCCCATTGGATACAAGTCTTCCTTCTTCTGATGCAGATGCAACAACAGTTCCCCCTGGACACATACAGAATGAATATACACCCCTTTTTAGTTTGTCACTTTGATAAGTTAATCTATATTCTGCTGAACCTAATCTTGGATGATTATGGTATTCTCCATATTGACTAACATTTATTAATTCTTGAGGATGCTCTATTCTAACTCCTATTGCAAAAGGCTTAGCTTCCATAGAAACTCCTCTTTTATATAGCATTTCATATGTATCTCTTGGGCTATGTCCAATGGCTAAAACTAAAGCTTCACAATCTAGTTCCTTTGCATTAACAGTTATACTTTTTAATTTATTATTTTCATATTTTATATCTTCTAATTTAGAATTAAAATGAATTTCTCCACCAAGTTCCTTGATTTGCTCTCTTATATTTTTTACAACACCTTTTAAAATATCTGTTCCAACATGTGGCTTACCTAAATACTTAATTTCTTCTGGTGCTCCAGCATTTACAAGTTCATCTAATATGTAAGCACATTTAGGGTCTTTTATTCTTGTTGTTAATTTTCCATCAGAAAATGCCCCTGCTCCACCTTCACCAAATTGAACATTTGATTCAATGTTCAACTTTCCAGTCTCCCAAAAGTTTTGAACTGCATTTGTTCTACTATCAACATCTTCTCCTCTCTCAAATACAATTGGTTTATATCCATTCTTAGCTAAAGTTAATGCTGCAAACATTCCAGCTGGACCAAATCCTACTACAACTGGTCTATGACTTAGCTTAGCATCACCTTTTTCAATTTGTAAGCCTTTGTCATCTTCTTTAAGCTTTACATCATTATCTTTTATTTTAGATACTATTTTCTTTTCATTATCGCACTTTATATCCACACAATAATTAAACTTTATTTCATTCTTCTTTCTTGCATCTAAACTCTCTTTTATTATTGTTAATTTTTTTATATCTTGATTAGATATTTTTAATTTTTTACATACTTTTTTTTCTAATACTTCTTTACTATCATCTATACCTAAAGTTAAATTATTTATTCTTATACTCATATATATTTTCTCCTATTTTGTTTTCAATAATTTATGTTTTATTAAAACACATCTCACTTACAAGTTTAACCGATTATAACATAAAAAATAGCCACAATTAAATAAGTTGTGGCTATTTTCATTGTTTATTTTTTAAAACTATTTGAACATCATCTACTGATAATATATTAAAATCAGTCCTATTATTAGCACTATTAACGGAAGGTTTATAAGTATAGGTACCTGCCTCACTTATATTTGATAAATCTACCGTAGCCTTAAGTTCTGTCTCCGTTATACTATTTATAACTGATTCCAATCCTGAGATACTTACATTAGCAGTGGATTTTGAAGAATCAATAATTAAATTAGGATTTAAGTTAGTATATTCAACTGCACATGAAATGTTCTTTGTTACCTCTTGTGCTTTTTTAACCGCAAATTTCACTTTAACATTTTGGCTATTCTCTTGTATAGTAACCCCTTCTGGTAAATTTAAATTTGTATTTACTTCAGCATCAGCAGTAATGTTACTTATATTAATTTCTTGTGTATCTATTGAATTTATACTATTTAATATTTTATCTTCACCTATAATATGAACTGATTTAGGCTCTACAACCATACTTTCTATAGATATACCCTCATTTGAATTTCCTATAGTTTTTATATTTATAGGTACTGTTTTTCCATTATTAATCTTTATATTTAATTCCGCTTCATTGGCATTAGAAGTAATACCTTTAACTTCTTTATTATCTTTGGTTATAAATTTAATAGGGAATTTTTTATTAATATCTTTTTCTAAATTTTCTATACTTCCTACAAGAATACCTCTATCAACTTTATTCACTTGACTTTCCGGACCAGATATAGTTGCTTTTTGTGGAGATACAGTTAAATCTTTTTTATAGATATTTTCTTTATAAGTGATGTTAACTTGAGATTTCAATGAAACATCTTTTGTTATTAGTGTCTCTAGTTTTATCTTTATCCCTAAAAATCCATTGTTTTTTATATTTATATTTTGAGGATAACTTACTATTTGAATAGGGATTATATTTTCTCCATTTTTTAACGCATATGAACTCATATCCGCTGTTAATTTAAAGGAATCTTTTTTGGCTTTTGTTATTTCACTTGTGGCTCCCTCTAAAGTTAAATCAACTGTAAAACTTTCCTCTCCTACTATAGCTAAATTAGACTTTGAAATGCTTTCTTTATTTATAAGTTCTACTGGTACGCCCTTTAATTCATAGGTTCTTACTGGGTTCTCCACATTTGATATATACAGCCATAGACCAAAAGATAAAAGTAAACAAATAAGCTTCGCTATTAATGATTTATTTTTATTCCCCTTACCCATGATCTCACCCTCTCTTTAGCATCCTTTACATTCTTTTTATTTTTATTTCTATTTTCAATTATATTTGATAATATATTTCTCAATCTTTCTCTATCATACCCTCTACTTAATTTACCATTTATAGCTAATGAAACCACTCCAGTTTCTTCAGATACAATGATTATTAACGCATCAGAAACTTCTGAAAGTCCTAATCCTGCTCTATGCCTAGTACCTAACTTTTTATTAATATTATTATTATTAGTCAAAGGAAGAACACAACCTGAAGCTAATATTTTATTATTTCTAATTATTGTTGCTCCATCATGTAGCGGTGTATTCACTACAAAAATATTTTCTAAAAGATTTGAACTTACATTTGCATCTAATATTGTGCCTGATGAAACTATCTCTGCAAGACCTGTTTTTTGTTCCATTACTATTAGTGCTCCTGTTTTAGTTTCTGATAAATTTTGTACAGCATTAACTATTTCATTTATAGCAATATTTATGCTTTCCTTATCATTCGCATAGTGTACATCTTCAAAAGCTGATCTACCTATATGCTCTAGTCCTCTTCTAATTTCTGGTTGAAAAATTATAATTACAGATAATACCCCAATTGTAAGTGTCTTATTTAATATAAAATATAACATATCTAATTTTAATAAATAACTTATTGGTATTAACACTATAATTAATGCTATACCCTTTAATAATTGTTCCGCTCTTGTTTCTTTTATTAGCATATATCCTTTATAAAATATATAGGAAACTACCAATATATCTAGTATTGACCATAAAGACATATTACTTAAACTTTTTATTATTAGTGATATAAAATCTTGCAACACTATCACCTCCACCTTTTGTATATATATAAAATTATACATCAAAACATTAATTATTATATATAGAGAGAATTACTATTTTATTAAAAATTCATTATTTTTATAATAATTTTCTAATTAACATAATATAAGTAATATTAAGTAACTAAAAATATATTATTACTTGATAAGGGGGACTCTGATTATGATAAACTTTTCAATAGATAAAAAATCATTAAAAATCATAAGTTTATTATTTGGTTTATTTATATTAATACTTATATTATTAACGTTATTTTTTAAAAATACTGAACTAAATAAAATAAATAAAATTTCTAAAACAATAGTAAATATAAATTCATCATTAAAATTCGATGAAAACGATGCTAAACTTGATTTTAAAAATACAAAACAAATTTTAGATGAAAATTTAAATCTACTAAATGTATTAGATAACACCCTAACTAATTTAACTTTAAAAAAATCTAATTCTAATGAATTAAAAAACAATCTTTCAAATTATTTAAAACTAAATATTAATTTATATAACTCTATTATTTCTATAATAAATAATAAAAATAATGATAACTTTCAATCATTATATCAAGACCTAGTAAAAAACGAAGAAGCTTTTATTAAAGAAACTGATAAATTATCTGAATCTAAGATTAAAATTTCTACTCCCAAAAACTTAAAGACATTTTTTATAAGCTTAAATAAATTTTTAAATGAATCTTATAAATCAATTAGAGAAAATGATATTATAAGTGAGCAAAAAAGAGATTTTTTTATACAAATTAATGACTTACTAAATAAATTTTCTGAGCTAAAAGATGATGTAAAACCTGCTCTAGAAAAAATAAGAGAAGATAATAGAGATTTATCTATATTAATTTGTGATCTTAATGAAAAACGTTCAGATTTTAATAAAGTAAAAGATACTTCTATATCAATTTCTATTCCTGTTGATGGTAAAGAATGCTATGAAGCTTTAGAAGAAATTATTTCATCTTATGATTCTTATATTAATTCTCTAGAAAAAAGCATTAAAAATGAGATGAAATTACACGATAAATCTAAATTAATTTTAGATAATATTGATGAATTATATACTGATACTTTTGATAAATATGACTACTTTTTAAGTTGTTTTGATAATTTACAAAAAACCATATTATCATATAAATATTAATTTATGTATATAAGGCTCTTTTTGGGCAATAATATTATTGGTTTGAAATATACCAGAGGAGGATTTTTAATGAAAAAAATATATAGCCTTTTCATAATTAGTTTAGTGCTATATCTTTCCGTTATTAATAACAGTGTTGCTTATGCCCAAGTATTAGGTAACAACTTTCATACTAATCTTATTTCTAAAAAGGAAAATAATGAAACTTATTTAAATAATATAAACCTTACAACTCAATGCAATGCAGAACTAAATGAAAATAATACAAATGAAAATATTGACGAGTCTACAATAGAAGTTTTTAGTTATGATACTCAAAAACTCTATATAACGGAAAATGATATTGAATTAATGGCTAAATTAGTTTATGCAGAAAGTATTGGTGAACCTTATGATGGAAAAGTAGCTGTAGCATCAGTTGTTTTAAATCGTGTCATAAATCCCAGCTTTCCAAATTCAATAAAAGAAGTAATTTTTCAGAAAAATGCATTTTCATGTGTTAAAAATGGAGATATTAAAGCTACTCCAAATCAAGCATGTTACAATGCGGTTTATGATGCTATAAGAGGATATGACCCTACAAATGAAGCTTTATTCTTTTATAATCCTAGCACGGCAACCTGCGCATGGATGCATCAAACACAAAAACAAGATATGAAAACAATAGGGCATCATACTTTTTTTAAAGTTAAATCTTAATAAAAATAATGACCAATCTAATTTAATCAGATTGGCCATTATTTTTAGATTTACTTTTATCTATAACTTAAATAATATTTCTAAAACTCATAATAACATTTTATTCAAATGTACCTCTTACTATGCATTCTCCATCTTGAACCATCTTTATTCCGTTGCATAAAACTATATCTATATCTAAAGAGTTTTCATCAACTATTACTAAATCAGCATCTTTTCCCTTTTCTATTCTTCCTTTATTATATAATTTTAATATATCTGCTACATTAGAAGTTATAACTTTTATAGCTGTTTCAATAGGAATCCCATATTTCTTTATGCCTTCTTTAACTTGCAAGTACAATGACTCAACAGAACAAATTCCAAGCCCTACTATCTTTTTATTTTCGTCGAATTTAGGCATACTTCCATTACCATCAGAAGAAAATGTTATATTCTCTATTGGTAATCCTGCTTCAATGTATTTGTTTAATCCTTCTGAAGCTGTAAGTTCACCTTCTTCTAAAAAGTTAACATCACTGCTGGTAGTTAAATCTATAAGACCGCCTTCTTTTACATATTTTAAGCCTTCCATAAATAAATTAGTATTTCTATTAATATGAGTAGGTAATAATTGAGATGATGGTATATCTGACTCTTTAATTAATTTAAATAAATAATCAAGTCTTCTTCTTCCTTCCCCTATATGTACATTTACTACTCCAGCTTTACTAGATAATATTCCTCCAACTCTTGATTGAGCTACTAATCTTGCAAATTCTTCATAAGTAGGCTCTGAGCTTCGATTATCTGATAATGCTATTTCTCCAACACCTATTATTTCTTGTATTAGCATTAGATCTCTTTCAACGACACCAGTTAATGTTCTTACTGGTATAGCATAAGATCCTGTATAACAATATGATGAAAGCCCCTCTTCTTTTAAAGATTTAACTTTAGCTATTAAAGATTTTATATCCCTACATTCACTATCAGTACCTATACATCCAACTACTGTTGTTATTCCACTTGATGTTAAATTAGATAATTGTAGTTCTGGTGTTCGAGTTTTATATCCACCTTCACCACCACCACCAATAAGATGTACATGACTATCTATAAAGCCTGGAAAAATAATTTTATTTTTACCATCTATCACATTAACATTAATAAAAGTATTTGATATATCTAAGCTTTCATAGATCCCTTCTATCTTCCCTCCTGCTATTACAATATCTTTTATACCTATGTATTTTGGAGCATATACCTTAATATCTTTAATTACTGATATCATTGTTATCACATCCTGTTATTGAATTTATTTTTTCTTATAATCTAAATTAACTATTTAATATTTGATTAATGGTTTCATTAAAATAAATAGATCCAGAGAAGTTTTCTCTTAATTTATTGGCATAATAAATACTTTTCTCTTTATTCGTATTGTTGAGTATTAATGAAAGATTGTATAATGCATTATCAGCGTATGAACCAGTAGGATACTCTTCATAATATAATTCATATAATTTTATTGCTTCATCAGAATTATTTAGTTGCTCTAATGTTACAGCTTTATAAAATATAATATGTTCTTTTAGATAATTGCCATCACAGTAATCATATGCTTTACTAAATTCTACGTTAGCCTTTTCATAATTTTGTGTATTAAACTCTTCCATACCTTTTCCATAGAATACTTCTATTCCTGAAGTCTTTATTAAATTTATACATCGTCTATATAAACCTTTGTAATCATCTGGAACATCTTGTTCATTTACATTTTCTAAATCATAATAAATACTATTGACTTCACCATTTTCAAAATGCTCATTTAGTTTATTTATGTCTAATTCTACCTTTTTATTTTCTTCATTAATAGCTGTTTCTGCTGATTTCGGTTGCATTTCTTCTACTTGTTCAGTAACTGCATCTTCTGAAGTACTAGCATTATCTTCTGTTTTATTTAGTGATTCTAATGATTCATTACTATTTTTTTTATGAAAACCTTGAAAGGTATTTTTAAAGACATAGATAGCTCCACATATAGATACTATTATAACTAAAACCACAATTAACTTAATAATAATATTGTTAGATTCCTTTTTATACGCCTTTAATTCTATTAATTGCTTTTTTATTTCATTAGCTATCTTATAGTTTTTATCTATAACCAAAACTTTATTCATGTAATCTATACACTTATTTATTTCACCTTTTTTTTGATAACATAATGCTAAAGCAGTATTTACCTTTATGCAGTTAAAATCACTTTCTTTACACTTTTTAAATATTGTTATTGCTTCTTCTATCTTTAATTCTTTTAATTTCTTTTCTCCAAGCTCATATAAATCAACCCTAAATCTATCTTCATTAGCACTTTTTATATAATTCTGAGCTATAGTATTATTATTAAAATCTTTATTGATTTTCCATACTGTTATAGCTTCATCTAATTTACCTTGTTGATATAATATAAGTCCCTTTAAATTTAATATAGAAGGATTTTTCAAACTATAAGATAATGATTCCTCACATATTCTTAACGATTTGTCTATTTCTCCATTTTGATAATACACCATGGCTTTATCATAAAATTTTTTCTTTTTCTTTTTCATATTATTCCCCTTTATTGTATGCGCTTAGAATTTTATGAATTTTTTTCAATTAACTTAAGTATAACATAAGAATAATATAGTATTCATTAATAAAAAATCGTCAACTTAAATATATAATATTAATTTAAGTTGTTTATAAATTCGACTTTATATAATTTTCTAAAAAATTAAAAACTCCAAAATACAATTCCTAATAGTGCTGATATAAGCACGCATATTATTGGATGTACCTTATGAGATAACAATAATCCACCAATTATTAACGTAACAATTATTGATTTTATATCTATATAAGATTCTTTAGCTAAATCAAAAAATGCTTGAAGTATAAGTGCTATTAATATTGGCCTCATTCCAAGTAATGCACTTTTTACTAAATTAGAGTCTTTAAACTTTTCTAATGTTTTTGAGCATATAGTGACTAATATAAATGATGTTGCTATTATTCCTATAGTTGCTGCTAGACTTCCCCAAATCCCAGATACTTTAAATCCAACAAAGGTTGCTGAGTTAATAGAAACTGGTCCTGGTGTCATTTGAGATATACCTATAATATCCATAAAATCACTTACTGTAAGCCATGAATTATTAGTTATTATCTCCTTTTGGATAAAAGGAATCATTGCATATCCTCCACCAAAACTGAATGCTCCAATCTTAAAAAATGCTGTAAATAATTTTAATAATATCATTCTCTATACCTGCTCTCTTAAAAATATCATTCCATATATTGCTGATACTAAAATAACAATTACAGGATGAATATTAAATACCATTAATGCTATGAGTGCAACTATTATCATAATTAACGTTCTTACATTTTTTTGTACACCCTTTGATAAACTTATTACACCAAATAAAACTAGCATAGGAACAGCTGCATTTATTCCCTTAAAAGCTAAATTTACAAAATAATTATCTCTAAACTGCATAAAAAAAGTAGCAATTAAAATTATTATAAAAAATGATGGTAATGTTACTGCTAGGATAGCTACTAACTCCCCAAGTATTCCCCCTATTTTTTGTCCAATAAACGCAGAGCAGTTAATAGCTAAAGCTCCTGGTAGACTTTGAGATACAATCAAAAAATCCATAAATTCTTCTTTAGTAAGCCAGTTCTTTTTATTAACAACTTCTTCTTCAATTAATGGAATCATTGCATATCCTCCACCAAATGTAAAAGCTCCAATTTTAAAAAATGATATAAACATTTCCAAAATTTTATTCATATATAAGCCTCCATCCATTATAAATTTCAATACTAATTATTTTATCACTAAATAAACTATATTATTAGTTTAAAAATTCCTATAATTTTCTATATAACAAAAAAGATGGAGTAAAACTCCATCTCTTTCATATATTAAAATATTATTCTTGTTCTAACATTATTTTCTTAGCATTTAAGATTGATGTAGCACTCATTGAGAACTCATCTAATCCATATTCAACTAATGTTGGGATAGCTGCTTCATCTCCAGCCATTTCTCCACACATTCCAACCCATTTTCCGTGTTTATGTGCACCATCTATAGTCATTTTTATTAATCTAAGTACTGCTGGATGCATTGGATTATAAAGATATGAAACTTTTTCGCTCATTCTATCAGCTGCTAATGTATATTGAATTAAATCATTTGTTCCTATTGAGAAGAAATCAACATGTTTAGCTAATTCATCAGCATAAACTGCTGCTGCAGGGATTTCAACCATTATACCCCATTGAATTACTTCTGAATATTCTTTTCCTTCTGCTTTTAATTCAGCTTTACATTCTTCAACTACTTCTTTAGCTTGTAAGAATTCTTCTAAACCTGAAATCATAGGGAACATAACACAAAGGTTACCATATATAGAAGCTCTTAATAATGCTCTTAATTGAACCTTAAAGATTTCTTTTCTATCTAAACAAAGTCTTATTGCTCTATATCCTAAGAATGGATTCATTTCTTCTGGTAATGGTAAATATGGAAGAGTCTTATCTCCACCAATGTCAAGAGTTCTTATAACAACTTGCTTACCTTCCATCTTTTCAAGAACAAATTTATAACTTTCAAATTGTTCATCTTCTGTTGGAGCACTATCTCTGTCCATGTATAAGAATTCAGTTCTGAATAATCCTACACCATCTCCACCATTTGATACAACACTAAGTACATCTTCTGGCTTACCTATATTTCCACAAACTTCTATTCTTCTACCAGATTTAGTTGTTGTCTTCACATCTATTAATTTCTTTAATTCTTCTTGTTCTGCTTTGAACTTTTCTTGTTTAGCTCTATATTCTACTAAAACGTCTTCTGAAGGGTTTAGAATTACATCTCCAGTTAATCCGTCAACTATAATCATATCTCCAGTTTTAACACTACTTGTAATATCACCTAAGCCAAGTACAGCTGGTATCTCTAATGTTCTAGCCATAATAGCTGCATGTGAAGTTCTTCCACCTATATTAGTAATAAATCCTACTACTTTACTTCTATCTAATTGAGCAGTATCAGATGGAGTTAAATCATGAGCAACGATTACAGTGTTGTTTTCATTAATTGCAAAAGCATCTCCGCCTTTACCTGCAAAATTAGATATTATTCTCTTAGATACATCTTTTATATCTGCAGCTCTTTCTCTCATGTAATCATTATCCATAGATTCAAATATAGTTACAAAACTATTTGTAACATTTTCTATAGCTTTTAACCCATTAGTACTATTCATTTCTATTTCACTCATCATTGCTCCAGTAAATTCTGGATCATCTAACAATGTAATATGAGCTTCAAAAACAGCAGCCTTTTCTGCTCCCATTTCTTTTTCAGCTTTATCTTTAATAGCTTCTAATTGTGATTTAGAATTATCTAATGCTTTTTGTAATTTTTCTTTTTCACTCACTATATCACTAACTGACGCGTCAGTTATAACTATTTCTTCATTTTCAGTTAAAAACACTTTTCCTATTGCATATCCCTTAGATGCAGCAATACCTCTTTTCATCTCTAAAACTCCTCCTCGATATTTAAAATTGTTGTTTTATAACTTAATCTATTATTGTTAATCTATTATGTTATTTTAGGATAACTTCTAGATTTAAAATTCTAACTTTAGTTATTATAACATAAGTTTTAAAATATTTAATAGCATATTGCTAACTTTCTAAAAAAATATTTCAAAAATTCACAAAATTTCTTATAAATCATCAATTAAAGTGGAAACTTTTGCGTAAGCTGTCGATTTAGCTTCGAAAAAATCAGTTTTTACAGAATTAGAATTGGCCACAACATCAACCCATGTAGCTGGATTGCTTTCATAGCCTTGAAATAGCACGTCTAAGCCTATTTCTTTTAGTCTCTTATTTCCTAAATATTTTATATAATCTTCAATTAATTTTTTATTTATTCCTTGAATTTTATCTCCTATTACGTAATGACCCCATAGTATTTCATTCTCAACACCTATACGCATCATTTCTCTAAGTTCATTTTTTAAATCAGCTGTAAAACTTTCTGGATTTTCACTTTGTAATTCTTTTATTATATTTCTAAATAACCATAAATGAGTATTTTCATCTCTATTTATGTATCTAATTTCTTGAGCTGAACCAGGCATCTTTCCATTTCTCTCTAAATTATAAAAGAACATAAATCCTGAATAAAAGTAAATACCCTCCAATATATAATTAGCCATTAACGTTTTTATTAAGTTATATTCACTAGGATTATTTATAAACTCATTATATAAATCGCCTATAAACTTGTTTCTCTTTAGTAAAATTTCATCATCTTTCCATTGATACAGTATTTCATTTCTCTCTTCTGGTGAGCATATGCTGTCAAGCATATAGCTGTAACTCTGAGAATGAACAGCTTCTTGGAAGCTTTGAATAGTTAAACATAAATTTATTTCACTTGCAGTAATATAACTATTTATATTACTTAAATTAGCTGTTTGTATAGAATCTAAAAATATTAAAAATGACAATATCTTATCATAAGCTGTTCTTTCCTCTGGTAAAAGTTTTTTATAATCTTTTAAATCTTGTGATAAATTTATTTCCTCTGGTATCCAAAAATTATTCATTCCTTGTCTATACCAATCAGATGCCCAAGTGTATTTCATATTATTAAAATCATTTAAATTAGTTGTGTTTCCATTTATCACTCTCTTTAATCTAGGATCTCTATCTCCAAATTCATTAAAAAGTGGTTTTTTCTTTACTTCCATATTCTTTTCTCCCATTTCATTAAATATAAGGCAAATTAAAATTTCTATACTTTCCTATACATTAAGAAAATTATTACGCTGAACAACTTTCACATTCTGTTACTTCTAGTGATTTTGATCTTACGTAATATATAGATTTAACTCCACATTTGCATGCTTTTATATATAAATTCATAATTTGTCTCATTGTATACTGAGTTGTTATATATAAGTTAAATGATTGACCTTGATCAATATGTCTTTGTCTAACACCATTCATTTCTACGCACCAACCTTGTTCTAAATTATAGGCTGTATTATAATACCAGTAATTGTCTTCAGATAGGTTTGGTGCAGTCTTAGGAATTATACTTCCTTTCTTTTCTTCTAAATAAAATCTAGCCATTATAGGATCAATTCCTTCAGAAGTTCCTGCAATTGTAGCTGTTGAGCCATTTGGAGCTACTGCAATTAAGTACCCATTTCTCATACCAAACTCTTTAACCTCTTGCTTTAAATCAATCCATTTTTCATCATTATAATCTCTTAATTCAAAGTAGTTTCCATTGTCCCAATCTGATCCTTCAAAGAGCTCGTATTTTCCTTTTTCTTTAGATAAATTCATACTAGCCTTTATTGAATAATAATTTATTTTTTCATATACTTTATCAACAAATGTTCTGTGCTTTTCTTCTGTCCAATGTATTTTATTGTTAGCTAGCATATGATGATATCCGCTAGTTCCAAGTCCAATTCCTCTATATCTTTTATTAGTTATTTCAGCAAATGGAACTGAATAATAATTTAAATCAATGACATTATCCATAGCTCTTATTTGTGTTTCCACAACACATTCTAATTCCTCATCATTAAGAACATCTATATTTCCAAGTACTAGAGATGATAGGTTACATACAACAAAATCTCCAGCTTCTATATTTTGTACTACATTGTATTTATCATTTTCCTTAATAATAGTATCTCCAGTAACTTTCATAGCACTCATGTTTTGCATAATTTCTGTACATAAATTTGAAGAATATATAATTCCCTCATGCTTATTAGGATTCATCTTATTTGCATTATCTCTAAAGAATGCAAAAGGTGCTCCTGTTTCTGCTGCACTTTTAATTATTAATCTTACTAAATCCTTAATTTTAATGATTCTTTTTTCTATTTTCTCATCTTTAACACATTCAAAATATTTTTCTTCCCATTCTTCACCATAGAAGTCTTCAAGAGAATATCCTTTTGCGTTTTTTATCTCATGTGGACACATCATATACCAATCATTATCTACATCTTCTTCTGCAAGTTTCCAAAATAAATCTGGATAACAAACTCCTGGAAATACATCATGTGCTTTTTTTCTATCATCACCATTATTAGTTCTAATTTGTAAAAATTCAGGTATATCTTTATGCCAAGCATCAAGCCAAATTGCAACTGATCCATTTCTAACACCTAATTGATCTACTGCAATTGCTGTATCATTAAATAATTTTACCCACGGAATTACGCCCCCTGATGCTCCTTTAAAGCCTCTAATAGGTGAGCCTAATGATCTTATTTTGCCTATATATATTCCCATTCCACCGCCAAATTTTGATACCTTAGCAAAATTATCTAATGACTTATATATTCCCTCTAAACTATCATCAACAGTATCAACAAAACAAGAACTTAATTGATAAAAAGGCTTTCTTGCATTTGACATAGTAGGAGTTGCCATTGTTGCTTTAAGCTCGCTTAAAACATTGTAAAATCTTTTTGCCCAATATACTCTTTTTTCTTTAACTTCTGGAATAGCAAGATGCATAGCAATTCCCATAAACATTTGTTGTGGAAGTTCTATAACTTTTCTATTAAAATCTTGAACTAAATATCTTTTAGCCACAAGATCTATTCCACTATAGTTAAAAATAAAATCTCTTTCTGGTTTAATTTCTTTTTCTAATTCTAAGATATCTTCCTTAGAATAATTTTCTAGAATATACTCCCCATAAAGATTTCTCTCTGTTAATTCTGTAATAAATTCATAGTAATTATCATATAAATTTTTACTTGCATATAAATTTCTATTTTTTCTTACTTTATCGTAAAGCTCGTGTATATATATTGTTGATGCTGCATACTGCCAATTAGGTTCCATATCACTTGTTAAGTCTAAAGAAACCTGAATTAAAGATTTTCTAATATCATTAACATCCATACCATCTCTTATTATATGTTCTAACGCCTTCAATAGTTTTTCTTTTGTATACGTACCATCATTATCTTTAATTCCCTCTATTGCTAAATCACAAAGTTTCTTTAACATCAATATTTCCGCTCCTCTACTATATATAGTGTACATCTATTTATTAATCAAATTTAATATACAACATATCGTTTTTCAATGTTTATAGTATAATTCCAAATATGATAATTGTAAAACGCCAAAAATCATATTTATTTATAAAAAAAGTGGTTAATCTCTAATTTACTATGAATTAACCACTTAATCAATAAATTTTATTTATTAACAACTTTTATTATTTAAAGGTAATATTATATATATTTTAAACATATCACCTTCTCTTTCTATTTTAGTTTTACCACCATGTAGTTCAACTATACTTTTTGTTATTGCAAGACCTAATCCTGAACCTTCAACACTTGAATTTCTAGATTTATCTGCTCTTGCGAATCTTTCAAATATCTCTTCTTCATCAAAGTCCATTTCATAATTTGCTATATTCTTAACTATAATTTCGACACGCTCATCATACTTTTCAATTTCTATATAAACTCTAGTATTGTCTAATGAATATTTTAAAGCATTAATTATTATATTTTCTAATGCTCTAGAAATTAGTTTTCCGTCCAACTCCATAAATATATCTTCTTCATTACTAATAACCTTAAAGTTTATATTCTTATATTCATAAAGAAAACTATATTCGCCTATGCCTTGATGTATCAGTGAAAGTATATCTAATTTATCTTTATTTAATGTTATTTTTCCACTATTTATTTTTGACATTTCAAACAAATCATCAATTAATGATTTTAATTTTAAAGATTTTGAATCAAGTATAGCTAAATAATCTTTTCTTTCATTCTCTGTTATATCTTTATTTTTTAATATATTTACATAATTTATTATTGAAGTTAATGGAGTTTTTAGATCATGTGATACGTTTGATATTAATTCTGTTTTTAGCTTTTCATCCTTAACTCTTTCATACAAAGAATTTTTATATCCTTCTTTTATTAAATTAATATTATTAATTAATTCTTTAATAGTTATTGAACCAAAAACAGGTATATCTTCATCTAAATTTCCTTCATTTAGCTTCTTAAGTCCATCATTTATTATTGCAATATCTAATGTCTTTTTGACAGAAAATATCACCATTAATATAAGTCCTGTTATTATTAAAATAGTTCCTTTAAAAGGATATGTTTGAAAGAATCGTACGAACATATTATTTTCATATCCACCAGTGGCTAAGAAATAAAGATACGTAATTAATATTATTATTATTATTCCTAGAGATAATAACAATGTCTTACTTGTTTCTTTATATTTAAATCCATTTCTAATAACAAACACTATGCTGTTTAATATATTTGATTTTATTTTCTCTTCCTTATTTCCTCTTCTTGCTATTATTAATACTGTTTTTATAATTAAAAATACATAAACTAATAATAAAAGAGACAGACTAATTATTTCTTTTCTTATATTCATTAATTCTTGTTTATAGGTATCTGTAGATGTATAGTAAACTTCTTCAAAATTTTTGATTGTATCATCTAAATAGTTTACTAATCCCTTACTTACCAAGTAATTATACTCTTTTTCATTATCAAATTTGATGCTTACTACACCTTGCTTCTTAAATCTATTGTTTAATAAATCATCTATTTGATTTTCCTTTATGTATTTAATAGATGAATCTAAGAAAGGATCATTTGTATATAATTCTTTAGTATGCTTATTTCTAATTATAAAATAAACATTATCTTTTAATTTAAAATGACTAGTATATTCCTCTACATCATTATTAAAATATTTCATTAACTGTCCTATTTTTTCTTTTATTTCATTACTTCCAGTTAATAAGTCATACAATCCATCTGTAGTTTCATATATTATTTGAGAAAATCCTTTACTATCTTCATAAAGCTTTTTTGTTTCATATTCTTTCTCATTAAATATAGATTTAATTAAGCTTAAATTATTGTTTTGCTTCATAAAATCTTTATATTCTAAAACTGATGAAAACAACATTCCTGTTATTAATATCATTAATAGTATATCTATTAAATATATTCCCTTTAAATAGCTTTTTAAGTGAATTTTAAATTTCTTTTTCAATCTTATATCCAATGCCCCACACCACCTTAATATATTCAGGCTCTTTTGTGTTTATTTCTATTTTCTCTCTTATCCTTCTTATATGAACAGTAACTGTATTTTCACTCTTATAAAATGGTTCATCCCATACTTTTTCATATATTTCTTTTATAGAAAACACTTTGCCTAAATTTGAAGCTAATAAGTGCAATATTTTGTATTCTGTAGCCGTTACTTTAATTTCTTCACCTCGTACAGTAATACTCTTAGATACAGTATCTATAACTAAATCTTTCACCGTTAATACTTGTTCTTCATCTTCTATGTTTAATGGTTTATCATATCTCCTTAATTGAGACTTTACTCTAGCAACTAATTCTAGGTGATTAAATGGTTTTATTATATAATCATCAGCTCCAACATTTAAACCAAGAATTTTATCTGAATCTTCACCTTTTGCTGATAACATAATTATAGGTAAATTTTCTGTTTCCCTAATTTTTAAACATGTTCTTATTCCATCAAGTTTAGGCATCATCACATCTAATACAATGACATGTATTTTTTCATTATTAAGAATTTCTAATGCCTCTAATCCATCTGCTGCTTTAAAAACTTTTAAATTTTCTCCTCTTAAATATATTTCAATGGCATCTCTTATTTCCTTTTCATCATCTACAACCAATACGTTATACATAATTTATCAACTCCCAATATTAATATTATTTACACATAAGACTAAAAACTCTGCTCATATAGAACAAACTGAGTTTACTAATTATTAATTATTAATTAAGTCTTGAAATTCTTTAGATTCTCTTACTGGATTAAAATCTGCTTCATCCTGTGCTTCTTTTTTTACAACTTCATCTATTTCTATTGCTTTACTTAAATATTTTATAGTATTTGGGGCATCTCCTCTTCTTCCATATATAGATGCTATCCCATAATAAGTCCATATGTAATTTTCTATCTCTAAATTTTTATTATACCACAATAATGCCTCATCTAGATTTCCATATAGTTCATAAGTTAAGGCCTTATTAAAAACTGCATACCCATATTGCGGTTCAAATTCCAAAGCTTTATCTATATCTTTCATACCAGATTCAAAACTTTCATTATAAGATTTAGCTATTCCTCTTATATTGTATCCTTTTGCACTGCTTGGAAATTCGCTTATTATTTCATTTGATTTTTCAATAGATTTATTGTATTCACCTGAAAAAAACAAATTATATGCTTCATTATATAATTCTCGTTCTCTTTCATTCTCAACCTTACTTTTTCCCTCTTCATTACTATCTTCATGTTTTTTATCTAAATTCACATTATTTTCATCTAAAATCTCTGCATTTTCTATACTTTCTTTGTTAATAACATCACCTTTCTTGTTGTTATTAATGCCTTCAAATACTAATATTAATAATGTTATTGCTAATAATATTATTAGTATTGTTAATTTAAGCTTTTTACTTCCTGGTAATTTCATTCCTATCATCTTTTTTCTCCTAGCTTTATATTTATAAGTATATATTTTTAATAAAGGCTCTGTTTTAAATGCGTGTTGATATATGCAATAGGTAAAGTGGCATTGTAATTGGACTTTGAGAATAGTTAAGTGAGAGTCAAAATTTTATATTTTGTTTCTCGAACTTACTCAGCGCAGTCGAGTTTCCTTTTTATATTCATATTTATTGCTTGTCAAAAGTAAGTGTCCAAATTTTACATTTGGAAACACGAACTTTCACACAGTACAATTTTATATTGGGACAAGCTAAAATGGGACTATA
>NZ_JAMQHY010000064.1:0-6761 GCF_023845705.1 Clostridium sp. ZBS15 | reverse complement strand
GCCAGTTCCGCCACTTCGGCTTACCAGTTAGGTTATTTCCTAACGACAAAATTTATTATACTGTATAGTTTCTACACTGTCAACATATATTTGATATTTTTTTATCTTTTTTCAAAATTTCATCCTAATAACAGAACAAAATCGCCAAAGAAACTTTAGAGCCGTCGATTTTTTTAGCCATGTCCCATTTCCAAATGTAACGCAAGAATAATGGTGCGGCAATGATTATTTTTTATTCTTTAAATGTACTTATCATATCTTTAAAATACAGCATTCTATAAGTTGTCCTCAGATTGTTTAACAATATAAATTCCCAAAGAACAAAAAATGCCTTATAAATAGGCATTAAAACCTGTTTATAAGGACTTTATATAACATAATAAACTTAGATATAATAATTAATTTTGCATTAAATTATTATATATCTTTTAATTTACTTAATTATTTGGCTGGGCATTTCTTACCACCCTTACCTTTAAATTCTTGATGTTTTTTAACATCTTGCATTCTTTCTTCACTATCTTTTAAAAATCTAGACATTATGTCTTCAAAATTTCCTGAACCATTTTTCTTCTTTTCAGTATTTGAGTTCCAATCAATTTCAACTGGTTTTACTGATTTTTTTTGAATATTTGCTTGTTTTATTGAAAGACTAATCTTTCCATTGTCATCTATTGAGATAACTTTAACTTTAACTTTATCTTGTTCCTTAAGATGTTCTCTAATGTCTTTTACATAAGAATCCGCAACTTCTGAAATATGAACTAATCCAGTTTTGCCTTCAACTTCAATAAAAGCACCAAAATTTGTAATGTTTACTACTATACCTTCTAATATGTTTCCTGCCTCTAAGGTCATGTTTAAAAGTTTCCTCCTTAAAAATATAAAAATATATATTATAATATTATTAAAAACTATTTTTCAGAATTTGATGTTTGTTCAGAGCTGTTAACTACTTTTTCGCCTGGTTTTATCATTCCAAGTCTTTCTCTAGCTAGTTTTTCAAGATATTCACCTGAACCAGAGTCAATCTTTTCTACTTCATCTGAAAGCCTATTATTTCTTTTAGTTATTTCATCAAGTTGAAGTTGTTTTTCATTAAGTTGTTTTTCTATTCTATCAATTGCCAATCGTTGTCTAACATAACTAAAAACAAATATACTAAGTAATACCATTATTATTATGTTTCTAAATGTTAACTTTTTCATTTGCAGAACCTCTATTTCAAATTCTCTTATTTATATTGTAAACACTCTAAAGGTATTATTCAAGTAATTTTTTTGTGCTATTTACTTTTATCAATTACTTTGTAAAATACTATTTTTATTGGATATATAAGGTTCTTAAAAATTATTCTAAAAAAAGTATTTACTTTTTTTATTACTAATTGTTCTAATGAATAAAAATAACTACTTATAGCTTTCAAGTATATTAAAAGTGATATAATGATGAATATATAAACATATGGAGTTAAAAATGCATAATTAGTATACAATAAAAAAGTAAATATAATTAGAGCAGTAAGTACCCAAAAAAGAATGTCTTCGACAACTGTAATTATTTTTATTGAGTTTAACCCTCTTATGCCTCTATATATATCAAATAAAAAACCTGTTATAAGTCCTGCTATAACACTATACATAAGAAGATTAAACTGCATTGTCAAAGTTAACGGCATTTAGTATAACTCTCCAATTATTTAAACAACCTAGAAATTATACTTTCTTTGCTCTTCTTTACTTCTTTTCCATTGTAAACCATAGAATCAATGCTACCATTTATTATCACATCACCATTTTTAACATCTAGCTTATTCATCTTTAAATCTGAACCTTTAATACTTAGATTTCCCAAAACAGTTGTTAAATCTATTTTTTGACTATCAAAGCTTATAACCTCTATAACACCACTTAATATTAACTTCTGTCTATTTTCTAAAGATAAATTAGAATTTCTATCATTGAGCTTATTTTCATCTTTATTCTCCATAATAAATTCCCCCATATACTTTGTCTTATACAATATATGAAGATATATTTTAATTTATTCATTAGTAACCTTTTTATTTACCTTATAAGATTATAGATTTAAAGAGTAGCCTTTGATAAACACTTATCTAAGCTACTCTTTATCTTCTTGTCCTTCAATAATAACATACATTTCTTTTGCATCTTCTTTTCTTACATGTTCTTTAATATTAACTATTTTAGCTTTTAATATTCTATTTGCAAAAGTTATTTCTATTATGTCATCTTCTTTTATATCTGTAGATGGCTTTGCAACTTTTCCATTTATTGATACTCTTCCACTTTCACAAGCTTCTTTAGCTACAGTTCTTCTTTTTATTATTCTTGAAACCTTTAGATATTTATCTAATCTCATAATTGCTCCCTTGTTAAAAGAACCCGAGAAAACTCGGGTTCATATTTTTTCTATTTATTATTAACCTTATCTTTGAATTCTTTTCCTGGCTTAAATACTGGTACTGTTGTTGCTGGTATATTGATCACTTCTTTAGTTCTAGGATTTCTTCCTTCTCTAGCTGCTCTTTCTCTTGTTTCAAAAGTACCGAAGCCAACTAGTTGCACTTTTTCACCAGATTCTAATGCTTCTTCTACACTTTCAATAAAAGATTTTAAAGCTAATTCCGCATCTTTTTTAGTTAATTTACTTTTTTCAGCCATACTAGTTATTAATTCTGCTTTATTCACAATTACATCCTCCTCAAAATAAAGTTATAACATTTAATTGTCTAACTATTTCATATATGTACTAAATTACACCTCTTTATTATATAGCCAATGTGCCTAAACGTCTATATAAAAATAACTTATTAACACAGATACTGTTACTATAATAAATATTGTAATATAGTTCTTTTAATAATTATTCTTCAAAAACTAAATAAATCCTTTATTTTATTATACTTTTATTTAGTTTTTTTGCTTCTTCCCATAATATATCCATATCTTCTAAAGACATTTCATTTAGATTTAAATTTTTTTCCAATGCCTTGTTTTCAATATATGAGAATCTTGAAATGAATTTATTAATTGTTGAGTTTAATGCTTCTTCTCCATCTACCCCTAAAAATCTAGCTACATTTACACACGAAAATAATAAATCACCAATTTCATTTTCTATATTTTCCTCATTCTCACTAATATATGCATCTTTTACTTCTTTTAATTCTTCTTTTACTTTTTCAAACGCAAAACTAACATCATCCCAATCAAATCCCACTCTTTTAGCCTTTTTTTGAACCTTATAAGCTCTCAAAAGAGATGGAAGTGATTTTGCTATTCCATTCATTTCTTCTGTTAATGTTTCGTATCCTTTTTCTGATTTCTTAAGTTCATCCCATTTTTCAAGTACATTTTTAGATGAATTAACATTCTTTAAGTTCTTAAATACATGAGGATGTCTATAAATCATTTTATCACAAATAGCCTTAACGACATCATTTATATTAAAATAACCATCTTCTTGGCCTATTGATGAATGAAACACTACTTGAAATAAAACATCACCTAATTCTTCAATTAAAGAATCATCATCTTCATTATTTATTGCATCTACTACTTCATAGCTCTCTTCTATCAATGAATTTTTTATTGATTCATGAGTTTGTTCTTTATCCCAAGGACAACCATTTTCGCCTCTAAGAACTTCTACAGTCTCTAATAAATCATAAAAATCTTTTTTGTTATTTAAATCTTTTGGTATATATACTGAAGTTAAGTAATCTATATCTTCTTGCATATCTAATTCATACAGTGGAATTTTTCTAATACTTTCTTCTCCAATTATCCCTGCTGCTCTTACATATACTATTTCAGTTTCATCATCATATTGTTGCAATAATCTTAGCTTTACTTCAGAAGCTATAAGTGGATTATATACTTGAGTAATTATAGTTCCAATTCTTTTATCTAATATTTGATTGTTTATATCAAAGGCATCTATTACTTTTAAACCTTCTATTGGATCTATTGCTAAACTTTCCATCATAGCATCAATAAAACTAACAGCTGGAATGACTTTATAATCTATATTTTCTTTTTTACATAGCTCCATTAAATTAAACACTGACTTTTCAGCTACTAGTGGATGTCCTGGTACAGCATATACTAATTCACCAGATTGCTTATATTTATTTATAATATCATTTGCTATATTGAAATAAACTTCATCAAAACTTTCTTCAGTATCATAGATATAGTCATAAGTTTTAAATTCAATATTATTTTCTGTTAAATAATCTACTGTTGGATGTTTTTCTGTTCTTAAAAAAATATTTTTACAATTTTTTAATTCTTCTATACATCCTATTGTTAGAGCTTCTTTAGCTCCTGGTCCTAATCCTACTATCTTAATCATTGGGAATCTCCTTTTTAGTTTCTTCTAAATCTACTTTTTATTTCTTCTATTTTAAATACTTTAAGTAACATTATTAATATTATATACACTATAATACCTAAAAATATAGATATTAAGCAAGATATACCATTACTTGTTGTACTTTTATAAATAAAATTATAACTTATTAATACTAATATCATCATTAAAGTTGATGCATATGCTGGCTTTATTAATATTTCATATACATTAAGTTTAATTTTTAACTTCCACCTCATTGCTATTAAATTTAATATAGAAGATACTAAGTAAGCAGTTACACTAGCAATAACTGCACCATAAATATTAAATGCTTTTATAGGCACTAAAATCCATGTTAAAATTCCCTTTATAAAGCAACCTATAAATAAATTAATTACTGGTAATACATAATTGTCTGTTCCTTGTAAAATAGATGTTGTAGTTTGAGTTAAAATTATAAAAGGAATTGATAAAGATAGATATTTTAATATTTCTGCTCCTGCAAATCTTCCTGGGAATATAAACCTCATAATAGGTTCAGCTAAAAAAAATATTCCAAACATACAAGGTATAGCTATTACAGCAGACATTTTTATAGACATATTTATTTTTCTTTTTACTTCAACATGATTCTTAAGAATAAAATTTTCTGCAATAATAGGTATTAAAGATGTGCATAATGCCATTGATAAAGTTAATGGCACATTAACTATTACAGATGCTTTTCCTGTCAATTGAGCATATAAAACAGTGCTTTGCATATTAGTTAATCCTGCCTCTAATAACTTTTGTGGCACTACAATTGAATCTATAAGTCCCATTATACTTCCAACAGTTGCACCTAATGATATTGGAATTGCTATTCTTAATATATCGCTTAAAACATCTGGATTGGTTTTTATTTTTTTTATTCCATATTCTTTTTTAACTTTTTTGTATTTACTAAATAGATATATTCCAGCCATTATAGCACCTGCTGTTGCTCCAAAAGCAGCTCCACCAGCTGAATACTCTATTCCTCTAGGCAATAATATTACTGCTAAGCCTACGCCAAATATAATTCTTCCAATTTGCTCTATAAGTTGTGATGTAGCTGATGGTGACATATTCTGAAACCCCTGAAAGAAACCCCTAAAAACAGTTATAAATGAAATTATAACAGGTGCAAAAGAGATTCCAATAAGAGAGTAATATGCCTTAGGATCCCATTTTAAAAAACTAATAATAGGTTTTGCAAAGAAAAATAGTGCAAAAGTTGTGCCTGTCCCTAAAATAGCCATTAATATTGCTGATTCTTTCATAACCTCAAAAATTCCATTTATATCATCTATTGCATTATTTTCAGAAATCATTTTTGATATTGCTATAGGAACTCCTGATGCCATTGCTACAAAAAACATATATAAAGGATATGACATTTGATAATAGCCTATTCCTTCATCTCCAATTAACATTATTAAAGGCCATCTAAAGAATAATCCTAAGAATCTTGTTAGGATTCCTGCCATTCCAAGAATTAAACTTCCTTTTATTAAGGATTGTTTTTTCATAAAATACCTCCAAACTTCAAGTTATACTAATAATTTTTATTGTAAATTTGAAGGTATTATGACTTTTATTTTTATCAAATAGAAAATTATTTATGTAATCTCTATTGTTCCATTTGTTTTCCTAAAAATGTTGCAGCTGTTTCTGCCAATTTTAATTCTACTTCTCCTAATGTTTCTCCATCTTCCTTAGATAAAATAATTACTGTACCTATTGCATCTCCTTCTGCTAATATTGGAGAAATAACTTGATTTACATATTTGCTTTCATCATCATCATTATGTAATGGAATAACAACATTTTGACTTTTATCTAACAATACTGTTTTTCTTCCATCCATAATGTCTTCTAATTCTGAGCTTATTTTTCTTTCTATGTAATCTTTCTTAGGTGCTCCACTAGCTGAAATAAATGCATCTTTATCTGCTATTAACACTATATGACCTATAGCTTGTTGTAAGCTTTCAGCATATTCTCTTGAGAAGTCAGTTAATTCTCCTATTGGAGAATATTTCTTTAATATTACTCCGCCTTCTCTATCTGTGAATATTTCAAGTGGATCCCCTTCTCTTATTCTTAAAGTTCTTCTTATTTCCTTTGGAATTACTACTCTTCCTAAATCATCAATTCTTCTAACAATGCCTGTTGCCTTCATTGGTTATTTAACCTCCTTTAAAACTTCAATAATTCTAATTGCAATATTATTATTTGACTTCTTAGAAATTTTATACACTTATAGTCAATTTTTATATAAGATATTATTTTTAGTATTAATAAGGAACAATGTGGTTATAAAGTACTTTATTGATTGGTTCAATTACTCCGCTCACTTT
>NZ_JAMQHY010000063.1:0-375 GCF_023845705.1 Clostridium sp. ZBS15 | reverse complement strand
GGAGGGGAAGAGGGGGGAAATCGGGGGGCGGGCAATTGTTAAAAAAAAAAAAAAAAAAAAAAGAAAAAAAAAAAGTAGTTTAAAAAATGTAAATAAAGATAAAAAAAAAAAAAAAAAAAATAAAAAAATATAAAATGAAATAAAAAAAAAAAAAAAAAAAAAAAAAAAGAATAAAAAAAATATATAAAAAAAAATTAAAAAAAAGGAAAAAGCAAATAATAAAATATAAAATTATAATCCAATTATATAATGAAAGGAATTATATATATAATTAAAATAAAAATTTTTACATTTTGGATTTAGATGTAGAAAAAAAAATAAAGTTTTTTTATTTTAAAACGAAAAGGAAAAACAAGTTAAATAATTTTTAAAAGG
>NZ_JAMQHY010000062.1:10470-10666 GCF_023845705.1 Clostridium sp. ZBS15 | reverse complement strand
TTTTTTATGTAATCCAAATGCCCTTGGCTTAGACGGGATATGGTGGAGCATAAGTATAAGTAGTATTTTAAAAGGAACAGTATTATTAACTATATATATATATTTATTAAGGAAAAGAAAATTGTATAGAGAAGAAATACTAGTTTAAAGTTGATAGTAAAAAGTTGCGGAAAAAATCTATATTAGAATTTTAAAA
>NZ_JAMQHY010000062.1:0-10334 GCF_023845705.1 Clostridium sp. ZBS15 | reverse complement strand
CAAGCTAAAATGGGACTATACTCATTTTTAGTATTCCTAAGTACAATTACTCAGTCCAGCTTTGCTTATGCATATATAGACATTTTACTAAAACATAGCATTATTATACTATTTCATAATGAACTTTAATTTTTCTTCTAGCTCTAGATTCATCATAAGTGTATTTTAATCCAGATTTAAATATAGTATTTTTTCTTTTAAGGGTAGGGATTTTTTCAAGAGGAAAACATCCAAAATCTCTAAGAATAAATTTAACCATACGTCCAATCATTTGTTTAAACATATCTTCAGGCATTCCAGCTTCAAAAAAATCTTCAATTTCTGGAATTACACCTTCAAGAGCAGGTCTATTAGATTTAGCTGCTTCAATCATATTATAAATACTCTTGGCTTCACATAAAAAATAAAATATTTTAGGTGTAAGATAAAAAGGTTCATATTTTATATACATCCTGTGTTCTGGATGATTAAAAAAATCATCTACATCATACATATAATCACTCCCTAATTGTATTAAAATAAACGTTAGTGTAACATACCTTAATTAAAAATAACATAATTTTAGAATTTTATCAATAATTATTAATAGAAAGAAAAAATATTTAAAATTAAGTAATATTTACATTGATTTAATTATAAATAAATATATAGGAGTATAAGGAGGGGTAAAATTTATGGTAAGTAAAATAGATATATTTTCAGGATTTTTAGGAGCCGGTAAAACAATGCTTATTAAAAGTTTGTTAGCTAACAAGGTTTATGATGAAAATACAGTAATAATAGAAAATGAATTTGGTGAAGTTGGAATAGATGGAACTATATTAAAGGAAAGAAATATAGAAATAAAAGAAATAAATTCAGGATGTATTTGTTGCCAAGTAACAGGTGATTTTATAGAATCTGTGTTAGAAATAATAGAAAAATATAATCCTAAAAATATTATAATTGAACCTTCAGGTGTAGCAAAATTAAGTGAAATATTAAATCTTTTAAATAAAGATGAATATAAAGAAAAATTTTCAATAAATAGAGTAATTACAGTAATAGATGCGCAAAGGTATGACATGTATTTAAATAATTTTGATGAATTTTATAAGGACCAAATAAAAAAAGCAAAAGTTTTGGTTTTTAGTAGAACAGAGTTAATAGGCAAAGAAGAACTCAAAAAAGTAATTAGCTCTATTAGGAAGATAAATAGTACTGCAAAAATAGTAAGTAAATCTTTGTTAGATAGGGATATAAAAGAAATAAACAAAATAGTAGGGGTTGATGACAAAGCATTATACAACAAGAATGAATTTATAATAAATAAAATAGCTAAACATGCTTCTTTTAGAAAAGAACATAATCATTCTGCAAAAGATGTTTTTGAAAGTTATCCTATAGATTTGAATAATAAAATTAGTGAAGAAGAATTAGAAAGTAAATTTAAAATAATAGAACAAAACAAAGAATATGGAAATGTAATAAGAGCAAAAGGAATTGTTGAAGTTATAAATGGTGGATATTATCAATTTGATTATGTACCAAATGAATTTCAAGGAAGAAAAATAAAATGGGCTAATAAAAAAGTTATTTCTATAATAGGAAGTAATTTAAATAAAAAAGAACTGATTCGTTTATTTAGTTAAGGTGGGATATTAAAATGAAAATTCAAGTCGAAATAGTTACAGGATTTTTAGGAGCCGGAAAAACAAGTTTTATAAATTCTTTAATAAAAGAAAGTTATGTAAAAGGTGAAAAAATAATAGTAATACAATTAGAAAATGGAGAAAACAAAATATCTGACGAAGTTTTAGATTATGGTTTAGTAACAATTTATAAACAAAGTGATTTAAAGAAACTAAGCGAAGATATGATTGGTTTAATAAGAGAGTATTCTCCTAATAGAATAATAATTGAATTTAATGGAACTTACAATTTAGAAGATTTATTTAAAATAATAGATAAAAAGATATATAAAAATAACATTAGTTTAGATAGGATATATTTTATTGGTGATACTAAAAGTTTAAGATCATATGTGCAAAATATGGGTAACTTTTTAGTTCCATTTATTGAACTTTCAAATTTGATGATTTTGAATAATACTAAGAATTGTAATAAAGAAGATATAGAAAGTACTAAAAATATGTTAAAAAATATAAATCCATCAGCATATATATTGGAATCAGAAAATAAAGGGGGATTTAATTCACTGCTTAGAGAAAGTCAAATATTAGATAATACTTTTTTAAAAAAGATAAAAGTTAAGATAAATAATTCCACAAAACATTTAAGGAGAAAAGAGAGTGAAAAATAAAAAGAATAGAAATTTTTTAATAATATCATTTATCATATTTTTAATTATTATAGGATTATATAAATTAGATATGTATGATAAAAATATAATGGAAAAATTTTTTAGTACATTTATAGACATAATGATGGATTCAACTCCTTTTATTGTTTTAGGAGCGATAATTTCAGGTGTGATGCAAATATATATATCAAATGAAACTATACGTAAGTGTATTCCTAAAAATAATATTGTAGGATATTTTGGTGCAGCATTAATAGGTCTTATATTTCCAATATGTGAATGTGCAATAATTCCTATAACAAGAGCCTTAATTAAAAAAGGAGTGCCTCTTGGATTTGCAATGACATTTATGATGGCTGTGCCTTTAATAAATCCAATTGTAATAATGTCAACATATACAGCGTTTAATGATAACATATCTATGGTAATAGCAAGAACGGTGGGCGGATTTGTTGGAGCAATTCTTATAGGAGTTATAATGACCTTACTTCAAGGCAGAAGACAATATTTATTGATGGACAGATTAATAGACAATAAATCATATTGTAATTGCGGATGTAATGATAATGGAATGATGAAATGTGATGGAAATAAATTTAAATTACTTTTAGAGCATTCTATAAAAGAATTTTTAGATATTATGAAGTACCTTATAATTGGAGCATTTTTGGCAACAGCATTTCAAGTATTGGTTCCAACCAGTATATTTGATAATATATCAAATGGAAAGATGTTATCTATAATATTTATGATGTTGCTTTCATTTCTATTATCTTTATGTTCGGAAGTTGATGCGTTTATTGGTAAAAATTTATTAAATCAATATCCTTTTTGTAGTGTAGTAGCCTTTTTAATATTTGGAGCTATGTTAGACATGAAAAACCTTATTATGTTATTTGGAACATTTAGAAAGGAATTTGTAATAAAGTTATCCTTTACAATAGTATCAGTTGTTATATTGGTTTCAAGCGTATTTTTATTGGCAGGATTATAACAATAAATGTATAATTATTATAAAATTTTTAGTGTTAGTTAATAATAAGAGGCTGTTTTCATATGAATTTATTAATGAAAATAGCCTCTTTCATTTTTTACTTAATTAAGTTTTTTAAGTTAATATCTTTTTTAGTTATATGATTAAATATCCAACCATATAAAAAGTTAATTAATGTTTGCAATTCATCATAGTTTTCTTTATAAAAATTAGATATATTAATATCTAAGATTTGTTTCTTAAAATCTTCGTGCTCAGTAATATGATCTGTCAAGTGATCATAATGTGCTATGCTAAAGTACATTTCTTCATAATAGAAATGATAAGTTACATAATTTCGAAAATCACATACAATTTTAATTGCATCATCTACTTTATAAATTACATTTGGAGTTGCAAGTAGGATTTCTAAATCTCTACATAGTTTAAATAAATATTTGTGTTGTTCATCTATAGTCTCAATGCCAATATTATAGCTATCGTCCCATTTTATCATTTGTACCCCTCTTTATTCGATAATATATATAATAATTTATATATTTATATTATTATATAATAAAAATATAAAAAGTTTCAAATTGAATATGTATAAATATACATGAAATACCTCTAAAATAGAACGAATTTTATAATAAACATAAACTATCGGATATAAGCATAAATATTACACCTATTATCCGATAGTTTTTATAGTATATTTAATTCAAAACATTTTTTAACTATTGAGCGTATTTTTCATCTAATATAATTTCAATATAACTAAGTTTATTTTCTACACTAGCATCTGATGCTACTGTTATTTTATAAGTATTAAATTTATTATTCCAAACTAGACCAATAGGTGCAGTTACATCTGGTGTTTGAGCACTAATGCCTAATACATTTAAGATGTTAATACCATCATTAGGATATTTTAGTTCTTTTATTGGTATAATTTTAATAATTGCAGATTTAGAATCAACGTAAGTTATTTCAAAAGTATAGTCATCTTTTTCATAAGTAACTTTATCACCATCTGTGCTTTTAGGATTTCCTAAAACTTTTTTAATAGCATTTTGATCCTTATCTTTTAAATCATCTATACTAACAACCTTCTTTACTTCTGCAGTAGAAGATTCAACATTTCCTGGTAGAGTTGAATTAGCATTTTCATTTTGAGTTTGTTCAGTAGTGTTATTAGTATCGTTATTAGTATTATTAGTATTATTAGGCTTTCCACATGATACTAATGTTATAATGCATAGTAGTGAAATTACTGATAATTTAATAAATTTTTTTTTCATGAGCGTCTTCCTCCTAAGATATTAAAAAATTTCCCTATATTTACATAGTAAAATTTGTTCTTTGTAGAATATTATATCACTATTTATTTGTAATAAAAGTAAAGTAATAGAATCTTAATAAAGATTAAATTTTAATGTAATCTTTGCTTAAATTTAAGTAGTTTAAATCCATTTTCTGAAACATAAACCCCAAGTAATACTAATATTGCGCCAAAAGTAGAGTATATAGTAATACTTTCATTTAATATAAAGAAAGAAGCTATCATTGTAACAGCTGGTATTAAATAAATGTAATTATTAGTTTTAATAATTCCTAAATTATCAACTGTATAATTCCAAACAACGTAGCATATTCCAGACGCTATTACTCCTAGAAATAACAAATTGAATATTATTTTTGGTTGCGATAATGACATGGTATTTATATTACTAGATGATGAAAACAATATAAATGGCAATATAGTTAGTAATGCATAAAAAAATATTTTTCTAGTTATATATATGTAGTTGTACTTACCACTAATTTTTTTTAAAGTTACTGAATAAACAGCCCAACATAATGCAGCAGATAAAGCTAAAATATCTCCAATTGGATTTAATTTTAATATAAAATTTCCATTAAAGATAACTAAAAATACACCTAAAATTGCAATTATAAATCCAATAAATAAATTTTTATTTAAATTTTCTCCTTTGGAAAAAAAGTGTGCCATAAATGCTGTTAAAATTGGAGCAGTAGCAAGAATTAATGCTACATTAGATGTAAGAGAATAAATTAATGCAGAATTTTCAGTAATAAAATACAAAGATCCTCCAGTGATTCCAGCAAGCAAAAATAAAGATTCTTCTTTTATTGATGTTATTTTATGAAATTTGGGATGAATTAGTAAAAGCATAATATATGCTATTAAAAATCTAAGAAACATTATTTCTGCTGGAGTGAAATTACTAAGTAATACTTTAGTAGATACAAAAGTAGTACCCCAAACTACTATTGTAAAAAACGCTAAAAAGTTTAATGATAACTTTTTATTATTCATATGAATCAAGTCCCCCTTTAAGTTATGTATTTTTTTGCTATGTGGTAAATTATATATTAATAATAAATTTGTGTAAATAAGATATTAATTTAAGCAAAATGAATATTGATAAACTTTTTTGCAGGATATTTAATCCTATTTAAAGGGATATTAAGTTTTGCTATAGAAGTATATTATTAGGGATAAAGGGGAGGTAAATTAATGAATGATATAATTTTTAAAACAGTAGACGGAGTGGTGTATGCAGGAAAAGTCACATACTTTGGAAAAGAAGAATTATCAGTAAAAAATCTAAATATATTAAATGAGTTTGAAGAAAAAGATGTGCCAGCACTTAAAGAAAATGTATACGAAGATGGTGATGTATGGTTTTATACTAATAAAATAATTTGGTATAAAAATAGGAGATAATTTAAATATGATTAAAAAGATTACTTGATTAATGGGTTTGTATTAAGTAATCTTTTTAATTTATAATAAATTATATTTAAAAGTCTAGTCTAATTAATGAAAGAAATAAATTACTTATCTTTATTTTTAAGTACTCCATTAGAAATAATTTTTTCTTGGAATTCTACATTAAATGCTTTTTCATATTTTTTTATTATGTTCATTTGTTTATCAGTAACTATACAGATAGAAGTACCTTTTGCATTACCTCTAGCAGTTCTACCAGATCTATGTAAGTACTCATCAAGTTTTAATGGAAGATCTAAATTAAATACATGAGTAATATCAGTAATATCAAGACCTCTAGCAGATACATCTGAAGAAACTAATATTTTGATTTTACCTGTTTTAAAGCTATCAATAGCATTTTTTCTTTCTTCTTTAGAAATACTTCCACTCATAGCAAAACATTCTCTATTATGATAATTAAGTTTTAAAGAAGTTAATTCAATATCTTTATTATCATTAACAAATATTAATGCTCTTTTTGGATCTTCAGCTGCTATTATTTTTCTAAGTACTTCAAATTTATCTCTTCTATCACATTTTACATACACATGTGAAATGTTAGGATTAATTGAAGATTTACCTTGTGATTTAACTATTAATGGATCTTTCATTAATTCCTTTAATGAATCAACTATTTCAGGAGTAATAGAAGCAGAAAAGGCCATTAATTGTCTATCTCTCATAGTTGTTTTAATTATGTCTTTAACAATTTGAGCTCTCTTTGGATCCAATAAATTGTCAACTTCATCAATAACAATAGTTTTTATAGTATGAGCAGTGATCTTTTTCTTTCTTATAAGATCAAGAACTCTACCAGTTGATCCAACTATTATATGAGGCTTAACTTCTTTAAGCTTTTTAATTTGATTATTTATATTAACATCACCGATTATTCCAAGTGATTTAACGTTTATTCCAGAGTTATCTGAAAGCAATTTAATTTGAGCCTCTATTTGCATAACTAATTCATGAGTTGGTGCTAAAATTATTGCTTGAATATCTTTAGTTTCAGTATTTATTCTTTCAAATATAGGAAGAAGATAAGCTAAAGTTTTACCACTTCCAGTAAATGATTCTCCCATTATGTCTTTATTTTCTAAAGCTTCATTTATAACTAAACTTTGAATTTCAGTTGGAACAGTTATATTTTGCTTTTCTAATGCACTTATTATATCTGAACTTAAATTTAAATCGTTTAATGATTTTGTCATATTATAAAAATTCTCCTTTGTTTTTAAATATTAGTATGCTTAATTATATACTTAATATATGTATTTTTCTAGTTAAACTTGTATTTGTAGTATATAATCATAGAGTTAGATAAATTTTAGGCTGTATTTAAAAAGATTACTAATATATGTATAAGCAAATTGGATAAAGCAATTGAACTTAAGAAGACTAACAATTAAGTATAGTCATATTTTACCTTATGTCTAATATAAAATTATAATAAGCAATTAAAAAATAGTTTATTTTATAATAAGATGATTATAATAAATTATTTTGTATTGAAAATACTATATTAATTATGGGATAAAATAAACATAGTGCAAAAGAAAAAATATGTTTAATTAAGATAAATAAAGGAGATTAATTAAAGGATGAGCAAAGAATTTAATAAATTTGAATTAAGTGGTGAATTGCTAAAGGCAATAGATAATTTAGGATATAAGACTCCATCAGAGGTTCAAGAGAAAGCAATACCAGAAATACTTAGAAATAAGGATTTAGTTGTAAAATCTCAAACAGGAAGTGGAAAGACAGCTTCTTTTGGTATTCCATTATGTGAAAAAATAGACTGGGATGAAAATAAACCTCAAGTGTTAGTATTAGCGCCAACAAGAGAATTAGCAGTTCAAATTAGTGAAGATATATCTAATATAGGAAGATATAAAAGAATTAATTGTGTACCTATTTTTGGAAAGCAATCAATAATGGATCAAGAAAGAAAATTAAAGCAAAAAACACATATAGTTGTTGGTACTCCAGGCAGAGTATTAGATCATATAGATAGAGGAAGCCTTGATGTGTCAAAGATAAATTATTTTGTTATAGATGAAGCAGATGAAATGCTTAATATGGGATTCATAAAACAAGTAGAAGCTATAATAAGAAGAATACCAAAGAAAAGAGTAACATTATTATTTTCTGCAACTATACCTGATGAAATAAAAAACTTATGTGACAAACATATGAATAGACCAATTGATATAGCAATTAAATCTCAAAATTTAACAAGCGATAATGTAAGTCACTATGCTTATCATGTAGGATATAACGAAAAACTAGATTTATTAAATAATATACTTATATCTGAAATGCCAGAAACTTCAGTTGTATTTTGTAGAACAAAAGAAAATGTTGATACAGTACATGAATATTTAAATAAAAAGGGTTATTCAACTAATAAGATACATGGTGGAATGATGCAAAAAGACAGACTTGATACTATGGAACAATTTAGAAGAGGCGACTTTAGAATTTTAGTGGCAACAGATATAGCTTCAAGAGGTATAGATATAGAAGGAATTACTCATGTTATAAACTATGATATTCCAGTTGAAAAAGAAGCATATGTACATAGAATAGGAAGAACAGGACGTGCAGGAGCTAAAGGAGTAGCCTTAACTTTTTGCAAAGATTCTGGAGATAGATATTTAAATGAAATTGAAGAATACATAGGTTTTAAACTAGAAGTTAAAAATCTTCCAAGCAAAGAAGAGATAATTAATTGCACAGAAAAAGCAATGGAAGTATTAAAGAGCAAACCAAAAAAGAAAAAGGAAAAGAGTAATGCTGTAAATAAAGATATAATGAAGATATATCTAAATGGTGGTAAGAAAAAGAAAATTCGTCCAGGGGATATAGTTGGAGCTGTAACTAAAATACCAGGAGTAACTGGTGAAGACATTGGAATAATAGATGTTCAAGATTTAGCTTCATATGTAGATATATTAAATGGAAAAGGTAAGACTGTAATAAATGGACTAAAGACAGCTACTATTAAAGGTAAAAAGCTTAAATGTGATAGAGCAAGAGGTTAACTTTAAGTAAAGTGTTTATCTATGAATAAGCAAAGTTGGACGGAGTAATTGAACTTAGGAATATTATAATAATTTGATTAAATAGTATAATTTAGTTATACTGAATAAAGAATAATAAATAGTTAAAAAATCACTTTTCAAATTTTTTATATATAATAATAGTGTGCTATTTTTAGAAGTTGTGATTGTAGCATAATCTAGTAAGTAAATTATAGGAATTTTAAAAGTTAATTTAGTAAAGAGGTGTATTTAAAATTATGTTTTCAAATAGAAATGCAAAATGCTGGTGTGGCAGTGGATTAAAATATAAGAGATGTCATCTAGAATTTGATGAAAAATTAGAAAGTTTAAGATTAAAAGGTGAAATAGTTCCACCAAGAGAAGTAATAAAGAGTTCAGAAGACATAGAAGGAATAAAAAAGAGCTCAGAAGTTAATAATGGAGTTTTAGATTTAGTTGCAAGTAAGATAAAGGCAGGAATGTCTACTTTAGATATAGATAAATTAGTTTATGACTATACAGTAGAACATGGTGCTATACCTGCACCTTTAAACTTTGAAGGATTTCCTAAGAGTGTATGTACTTCTATCAATAATGAAGTATGTCATGGTATACCAGATGAAAAGATAATACTTAAAGATGGAGATATCGTAAATGTAGATGTATCAACAATTCTTAATGGATATTATTCAGATGCATCAAGAATGTTTATGATAGGTGAAGTTAGCGAAGATGCTAAGAAATTAGTTGAAGTAGCTAAAGAATGTATGGAAGCTGGAATAAAAGCAATAAATCCATGGGGTCACTTAGGTGATATTGGAGCTGCTTGTCAAGAAGTAGCGCATAAGAATGGTTACACAATTGTTAGAGCTTTAGGTGGTCATGGAGTAGGAAATCAATTCCATGAAGAACCTTTTGTACCTCATATCGGTAAAAAGGGTACAGATATGGTCTTAGTACCAGGAATGGTATTAACAGTAGAACCTATGGTTAATGCTGGTGGATATGATGTATATGTAGATGCAGAAAACGAATGGACTATATATACAGATGATGATTCTTTATCAGCTCAATGGGAACATACTGTTTTAATAACTGAAACTGGAGTTGAAATATTAGCTAAATAATTTTTTGATGTTTCAAGGATAGTGCTTATATTATATATGTATAAGTAAAGCTGGACGGAGTAATTGAACTTAGGAATGCTAAAAT
>NZ_JAMQHY010000061.1:0-40438 GCF_023845705.1 Clostridium sp. ZBS15 | reverse complement strand
ATTTTTTATTCTTTAGGGGTACTTATCATACCTTTAAAACACGGTATTCTAAAAGTTATCCACAAATTCTTTAATAATATAAATTTCTAAAGAATAAAAAAACATTTTTCACTATAGAAAAATATGATAATATCAATATAGTAAAATATTTTTAGGGGGACAAAGTAAATGACGTGTGCATCAAAATATCTTAGCCAAGGTTATAATTGTGCTGAATCATTAATTAAATTTTATAATGATGAATATAATGAAAGTATTCCACTTGGATTAGGTAGTGGTATGGGGGCTGGCGCTGGAATTGGAAGTCTTTGCGGCGCTATAAATGCTGGAATTGTAATTATAGGCTTCTTAAAAGGAAGACATAATAATAATGAAATCAATATGGCTAGAGATTACTCTAGGGAGTTTGTAACAAAAATCAAAGAAAAATATTCTACAGAAATGTGTAGAGAATTGAAAGCAAATAAAATTAGTTGTGGTGAAATAGTGGATTTTTCTTATAATACATTAATTAATGTATTACAAAATTAATATTTTATCATAAAAAATGTACTATACACTAATAACTTAGTGTATAGTACATTTTTATATTTTTATAATTCTTGCCTATTATTTTTTTTAGCAATATAAGGCATTATAATACCTAATCCAATTAATATGAATGGTGTTATAATATTAAGTATTAATTTAAATATATCTGTAGAGTACATACCACTAATACATGCAAAAGCAGTAAATACAAAGCACCATGCTCCTAAAATAATACCTATAGTATTATTCTTAACAAAGTAGTACTCTCTATTAAACTTTTCTCCAGCTTTCTTTAAAGCAATATAAGCAATAAATACCCATAAATAACGAAGTGGCATACACACTGCATTTAGCTTTACTAGCCATTTAACTAGATCGTCAACATTTTTAATTCCAATAGCTGGAACTATTATTAATATAGATACTATTATTAATATAAGTTTGTGACCATTTGTATAAGCCCCATTTTTATTTTTTATGAACATTTTTTCTGGAATGAAATTCTTATCTGCACTATCAAGTAACATACGTAAAGGTGCATCAATTGATATAATTAATACTGCAAATTGTCCAATAAGATTTGTAATAGCATATATAATTACGAAGAAATTTCCTAGATGATAATATTCACCTAACTTTTGGAATGCATAATATGCACCATTTGTCATTAAATCATTAGGTACATTATTTGAATCAAACATCATACCAAGTGAAACTGTTCCTAAAATTGCACATACAGCTACCATAATTGCAAGGGCAATCATACCTTTAGAAAATCCTTTTTCTGGATCTTTCATTTCATTAACATAAGGTGAAATTTTCTCGCATCCACCAACTGCAAATACTAAGATAGCTAAATTAGTAAAAAATTTAGTATCAAAAGTAGGCATAAATGTTTTAAAAGACCAATCAATAGTATTTAGCTTTGCATCTGTAATTGATGGTGCTGCTACCATTAACACTATAAATAAAATTGACATTACAAACATTGATGTACCAGCAAGTGCAGATAATTTTTTTAATGGATTTAATCCTTTAGATGCAATATACATTCCAACTAAAAAAACTACTAAACAAGCTAATTGTAACATCTTGGGATTCATTGCACTAATTCTATTATCTTGAAAAATAGCCCAACTTGAGGCAATTATAAATCCTGATGGCTTTTGTGAAATATAAGGCATGTGTACTACCCAGTATGTCCAACCTGCATAATACGCAAGCTTAGGTCCTATAGTTTCGTTAATCCATGAACTAACTCCACCACCACAATCTTTAAATGCTGAACCTAATTCCCCTACCATTAAAGCATATGGTATGAAATAAATAGCAAAAATTATAATCCATGATACAATCGCTTTAAGACCATCATATTCTGAAAATCCATTAATAACATTTCCAAATCCCCATACAGCTGAGAATGCCATAAATGCTAATGTATACCACATAATCTGTTTATCTTTCTTTTCTGACATAACTTTCCCCTTACTTTTATTAATTATTTTAATATTTATATTAAAATAATAACTTAACTTTATATGTTTGTATACGTATTCGACAAAAGTAGATTTTATTTTTTATTTCTTTTATAAAATTATATTTATATATTTTTTATATAATATTATTTTATATGAATACACTTTTAGTCTTCTTTATTTATCATTTTAAAAAATATAATGTCATTTAATAATTAAATTTGTTATATTCACCGAATATTTTTTGTAGTTTGTATGTTTTTTCTAAAGATTAATTGAAAAATAACGATAATTATAATATATTTATCTACTGTTAAGTAATATAGTCTTTAACATTATATATTAGTATAATCTCTTAATTATAAAGTAGCTTTTTCACTAATGAACGTAGTTTTTTACTAACATACAAAGAGAATCTCAATATTTCTTAGCAAATATGAAAAAATATTAGGAGGGTTAATTAAATTATGGAAACAAAATTTAAATTTACAAGTATTCGTTTTAAGCTTATTATTAGCTTTATATTGATTTGTTTAATACCTATTTTATTCCTAGGAATTTCATCTTATTCTAAATCCAAGTCAATTTTAGAAAAGAATTTTGAAGTTAATAGTGCTCAAACTCTTCAACAAGTTGATGAATCTCTTAATACTCAACTTAAAGTTTTTATAAATCCAATTGAAATGATGTCTAATAATATTAACTTTAATGAAAGTGATTTATCCGATGAAAGAATTTCTTTTGCACAAGAAACACTTGGTAATGTAGTGCAAAGTGACAATAATATTTTTAGTGCTTACTACGGTACTGAGAATGGTAAATTTACCATTTATCCTGAAGGAGATATGGGTGAAAATTTTAATCCTAAAGAAAGATCATGGTATAAGAAAGCATTAGAAAACAAAGGTCAAGTTGTTATATCAGAACCTTTTAATGATGCACGAACTGGAAAACTAGTTGTTTCTGTTTCTAAAACAGTTGAGAGAGATTCTAATATTATTGGTGTTGTGTCTATGAATATTTCTCTTGAAAATATTTCTAAATCTTTATCAGAAATTACTATAGGAAAAGCAGGATATGTATATGTTTGTGATTCTAATGGTACAATGTTATTTCATCCAAATAGTGAACTTATAGGTTCAACTGATGTTGTTCAATTAGAAATTTGGAATATGATTAATTCTAACAATAAAGGTTTTTCAAAATATTTATATAAAGGTACTAATAAATTTGCAAGTTTCACTTCTAATCATCTTACTGGATGGAAACTTATAGCCACTATGGATGATTCAGAAATAAGTGATGATGTCAGTGCAATAAGAAATTTAATCTTTATTGTTTCATTCATCGCATTTATTTTATCAATTATTGTTGCTTATATTTTAAGTAAATCTATATCAGATAATGCTAATAAATTAAATATTGCATTTAGTAAAGCATCAGATGGTGATTTAACTGCTAAGGTTAATATAAAAAGTAAAGATGAATTTGGAAGCCTTGGAGACAATTTTAATTCTATGTTAACAAATATATCAGAACTTATGCTAGAAGTAGAAAATTCATCTAAAGTTATACTTGAAACTTCTTCAAGTCTTGCAATAATGGCACAAGAAACAACATTATCAGTAGAACAAGTTTCTCATGCTATAGATGAAATAGCTCAAGGTGCTACACAAACTGCTCAAAATTCTCAAGATGGATCAGTAGAAATTCTTGATTTATCTGATGGAATAAATAAAATAACAGATGCTAATAATCATATTGTAAATATTTCTGAAGGATCTGAAAATTTAAGTTCACAAGGTTTAGATATGGTGAAAATTTTAGTTGAAAAATCTACTAAAACTAAAGATTCAACTTTACAAGTTAGTGAAATTGTTAATGATATGAATTTAAGTACTGAAAAAATTAATGCTATGTCTAATTCTATAGCTGAAATTACAGAACAAACTAATCTATTAGCTTTAAATGCTTCTATAGAAGCTGCAAGAGCTGGTGAAGCGGGGAAAGGATTTGCTGTTGTTGCAGAAGAAATAAGAAAACTTGCAGATGAATCAAAAAATTCAACAGAAGAAATTAAAAAAATAATAGATGTAATAAAAAGTAAATCTTTGACTGCTGTGTCAGCCATGAAAGAAACAGAAATTACAGTAAATGATCAAGAAAAAGTAGTAAATGATACTCACAAAATATTTATTGACATAATAGAGAATATAAAAATTCTTGCTGAAAAAATCAATGATGTTAAAGATGATACTTCAATTATTGATTCTAAAAAGGATAAAGTTGTTCTTCAAATAGAAAACATATCTTCTATTTCAGAAGAAACCGCTTCTGCCACAGAAGAAGTTTCTGCTTCTGCTGAAGAAATAACTGCAACAATGCAAGAGATGGAAAATTACGTAGATAATTTAAGAAAACTTTCTGAAAAACTTGAAGATGGTGTAAATAAATTTAAAATAAAATAAATATATTTAAAATAAACGATGTAGTTAAATTGTATATTTACTATATCGTTTATTTTTGTAATTTTTATAAATATTAAACTGATTCAAATCAAAAAAATATAATAAATTTTGTGTTTTAATTTTAACTTTAAACTAATGGACTTCATTACCACTTCTTTTTATTATATCAATTTATAAAGCTCATTTTCTTCCTTGTTCATTCTTCTTGTTATTTTTAAAAGAATACTATTTGTTTCTGAAATAATATGATTTTTGTTTTCTTTAAGTTTAATCTTAGTGTTAAACTTGTCTTTATAACTTATAAATTGTATCAATATCCCACCCATTTCATCTACATATTTTTGAGCTATATGTTTTACATTATCATCCTTTAATAAATTGGGATATAAAAATTTATCTTCTGTGTTTAAATGAATTTGTAATTTACCAGAAAGTTTGTTTATATTACTTGCTAATTCATCAAAATAATCACTTATATCATCTTTAATTATAATTTCCTCAATTTTTTTGATTATATCGTATATTTCTATATGTTGTCTTTTAAAGTTTTTTAAATCCATGTCAATCCATCCTTTTTACATTATTAAGTATAATTTCTATATTTTAATTATACTTATTAAGTTAAAAAGTGTATGTAACAAATGTTACATACACTTTTTTATTCTAGAGATTAATTTAACTTGCTATTTTAACATCTCAAAGTAACGTTTTGCTAAAGCTTCTCAAGTAATTTGTGTTCTTCTTTTGAAAGATGTAATAAATCAATTTCTCATAGTTTTACAAAAAATACAGCATCATTTAATTATAATTCCGTATACTTTTTGCTACTTCCTTTACACTTTTCTACTGGATATTTCTTTTCATTCTTATCCATCTTATTATTTATTATTTCTGTTAAATCAACCTTTAAACAATCACTCATATGTATGCAATAAATCATTACGTCTGCTAACTCCTCAAGGACATGTTCTTTATCATAATTTTCTTCATCCCATAAAAAATTTTCTAGTAATTCCCCAGATTCTATTGAAATAGCTTTTGAAAGATTAGCTGGTGTATGAAACTTATCCCAGTCCCTATCACTTCTAAATTTTTTTATTCTGTTTAATGTACTTTTCATAAAAAATCACTCTTTTCTTATTAGTTGTTTTTATTCTATTTATATAATTTTAATATTATATTTTTTCAGTCTTTATCATCATTAATTGCTAAATTTTTAACAATTATATTTGATTTTGATATTTAATTTTTCAGTATATTCTATATTACTTTTTATTATAACTTATAATAAGAAATTATTTAGGGTTTTTACAATAAAACTACAAATTCACTCTAAAATACATAATAAAATTTTAAATTTAAGAATAATTTTACTTAATCTAAATATACTTATGAAAAGATTTAAATTAAACATTTGTTAAGTATGTTAAAACATACAGAAAGGAGAAAAATGAGTAGACTAGAGATTACAACGCCTAATGGAGCTCAAACTGTTGTAGAAGGACTTTATAAAGACTTAGAACGTAGAATCATTGCAAGTCCTCCTGGTTTGTGCCCTGTAGATATGGCATCTTCTTTTTTAAAATTATGTCAAGCACAAACTTGTGGAAAATGCGTACCTTGTAGAATTGGACTTGCTCAATTAGAAAATTTGATTGATGATGTTTTAAATCGTAAAGCAACTTTAGAAACTATTGATTTAATTGAAAAAACAGCAAAGGTAGTTATTGATTCTGCTGATTGTGCTATAGGATATGAAGCAGCTAATATGGTTTTAAAAGGAGTAATAGGTTTTAAATCAGACTATATTGAACACATAGTCAACAATAGATGTATATGTAACTTAAATCAGCCTGTTCCATGCGTTGCCCTATGCCCTGCTGGTGTAGACATTCCTGGATATATTGCTTTAATTTCGCAGAAGAGATATTCTGATGCTGTTAGATTAATAAGAAAGGATAATCCTTTCCCAACAGCATGCGCCTTTATATGTGAACACCCTTGCGAAGCTAGGTGCAGACGTAATATGCTTGATGACTCTATAAATATTAGAGGTCTTAAGCGTTTTGCTGTTGATAATGCTGGTAAAGTTCCAATACCCAAATGTGCTTCTTCTACTGGTAAAAAAATAGCAGTAATTGGTGGTGGACCAGGTGGTTTAAGTGCAGCTTATTTTTTATCATTAATGGGACACAAGGTTGTGATTTATGAAAAACGTGAAAAATTAGGAGGTATGCTTAGATATGGAATTCCTAATTATAGACTTCCTATAGAACACTTAGAAAATGATATTTCAGATATATTATCAACAGGCATTGAAGTAAAAAACAATATATCTATTGGTACTAATATATCTTTACTTGATATTGAAAATTCACATGATGCTGTTTATATTGCAATTGGAGCACATATTGATAAAAAAATAGGTATTGATGGAGAAGAAAGTACAGGTGTTATTTCAGCTGTAGAAATGTTACGTGCAATAGGTGAAGATAATCCACCAGATTTTTCTGGTAAAACAGTTGTAGTAATTGGTGGTGGTAATGTAGCAATGGATGCTGCTAGATCTGCAATACGACTTGGAGCAAAAAAAGTATGTAATGTATATAGGCGTAGAAAAGTAGATATGACTGCTCTACCTGATGAAATTGAAGGTGCAATTGCAGAAGGTTGTGAAATTATAACGCTCAAAGCACCTCTTAGAATTGAAAGTGATAAAAATGGTAATGTAACAGCCCTTTTTGTTAAGCCTCAAATAATTGGTAAAATTGACGATTCTAGACGTCCACGTCCTACATCATCATGCCAAGAAGATCAAAGAATTCCTTGTGATATATTAATTGTAGCGATTGGACAAGGCATAGAGTCTAATCATTTTGCTGAATCTGGAGTTCCTGTTAAAAGAGGTGTTATTGAAGCTATGAGTTCTAGTGGTGTTGAAAATAGTCCTGGAATTTTTGCAGGTGGTGATTGTGTAACTGGTCCTGCTACTGTGATTAGAGCAATAGCTGCTGGCAAAGTAGCTGCTGCTAATATAGATACTTATCTTGGTTATAACCACATTATAAGTTCTGATGTTGAAATTCCAAGTGCAAGACTAGATGATAGACCTCTTTGTGGACGAGTTAATACTTCTGAAAGAGATGCTGATATACGTAAAAATGATTTTGAACTTATTGAATATGGAATGACATGTGAAGAAGCTCATCAAGAATCTTATAGATGTCTAAGATGTGATCACTTTGGATATGGAGTATTTAAAGGAGGTAGAATTAACAAATGGTAAAACTTAAAATTGATAATATAGATATTGAAGTAAAAAAAGGAACTACCATCTTAGATGCAGCTAAATCTTTTAAAATTCAAATTCCGAGTTTATGTTATTTAAAAGATATTAATGAAATAGGCGCTTGTCGTGTTTGTATTGTTGAAGTAAAAGGAAAAGATAAATTATTACCTGCTTGCAATAATGTAGTTGAAGAAGGTATGGAAATTTTCACAAATAGTCCTAGAGTTAGAGAAACTAGAAGAACTAATATAAAACTTATACTTTCACAGCATGATTGTCATTGTGCAACTTGTGTAAGAAGTGGTAACTGCAATCTACAAAATATAGCTAATGATTTAGGCGTTATTACAATTCAATATAAAAGAATGATCGAGCCTTATTTATGGGATGAGCAATTCCCCTTAATACGTGATGCAAGAAAATGTATTAAATGTATGAGATGTATTCAGGTTTGCACTAAAATACAAAATCTTAATATATGGGATGTTTCAAATACAGGTACTAGAACAACTGTTGACGTTTCACTCAATAGAAAAATTCAAGATTCAGATTGTTCATTATGTGGACAATGCATAACTCACTGCCCTACTGGAGCTTTAAGAGAAAGGGATAATACCCAGAAAGCATTTGATATTCTTTCAAATAAAGATAAAATTACAATACTTCAAATCGCTCCTGCTGTTAGAGCGTCTTGGGGTGAATCTCTTGGACTTACAAAAGAAGAAGCAACAGTAAAAAGACTTGTTTCTGCACTTAGAAAAATTGGCTTTGATTATATCTTTGATACTAACTTTGCTGCTGATTTAACTATAATGGAAGAAGGTAGTGAATTTTTAGAAAGATTAAAAAATAATACAAATTTGCCTATGTTTACATCATGTTGTCCAGCTTGGGTTCGATTCTTAAAATCTCAATATCCTGATATGACTAAAATGCTTTCTACTGCAAAATCTCCTCAACAAATGTTTGGAGCTATTGCAAAAAGCTATTATGCAAAACTTTTAAATGTAGATCCATCAAAGATATATTGTATCTCTATAATGCCTTGTATTGCTAAAAAACATGAAGCTGAAATTCCTATTATGAATGATGCTGGATACGGTCAAGATATAGACTTGTGTCTTACTACTCGTGAAGTAGAGAGAATGATAAGATCAGAACATATTATAGCTAAAGATTTAAACGAATCTGACTTTGATACACCTTTAGGAATAGGTTCTGGTGCTGGTATTATTTTTGGTTCTACTGGTGGTGTTATGGAAGCTGCTCTTAGAACTGCTTACTTTTTAACATGTGGTAAAAATCCTGATCCAAATGCCTTTAAAGAAATTCGAGGTATGAATGGAATTAAGGAAGCCACTTTTGAAATTAATAATACTAAATTAAAAGTAGCTGTGGTAAGTGGTTTGGGTAATGCTAGAAATTTAATTAAAAATTTAAGAAAAGGAAATGTTTATTATGACTTTATAGAAGTAATGGCTTGTCCTGGTGGTTGCTCTGGTGGTGGCGGACAACCAATTAAAGATGGTATAGAACTTGCAGAAACTAGATCAAAGAAGCTTTATGAGCTTGATGAATTATCTGACATCAGATTTTCTCATGAAAATCCATCAATTTTAAATGTATATAAAGAATTTTTAGAAAAACCTTTATCTAATGTCTCTCATAAGCTTTTGCATACTAATCACAACTTATGGGAAATGCCTCTTTCTCCTGAACTTGATATAAATGATAATTAATTTAAATATATAAAAATAACAGTATAGAAATTNNAATTTCTATACTGTTATTTTACATTATCTATTTTGTTTTTTAACTATAAAATTCAATAATTTCATCTTTTAAAAACTCAGCTGTACCACAGCCAACATTTTCAGTATAAAATTTGTTAAATCGTTCATCGTATACATACATTTCTCCTAGTCCTATATGCGTTTCTTTGAAATAATTTTCATATAAATTATATAAATAAATTTAATCCTGAATCTTCAGTAGCACCTAGATAAGATGCAACTCCTCCTATTTCAACGCCATCAATGAATTCTTCTTTTTTTATTCCCATAAGATCCATGCTCATAGCACATGCAACAACCTTAACCCCCATATTTATTGCGTTAGTTATCAAACTTTCTAAATCGTCAACATTATGCTTTTTCATTATTTGTTTTATCATTGCAGGTCCCATTCCCATCATGTTCATTTTAGATAATGGTAATTTTTCTGGATGTCCTGGCAACATAATATCAAACATCTTCTCCATAGTATTCTTATTTACTTTTGGCTTATTTTTACTTTTTAATATATTAAGACCCCAGAAAGTAAAGAACATAGTAACTTCCTTTCCCATAGAAGCTGCTCCAGTAGCTATTATAAATGATGCTATAGCTTTATCAAAATCTCCACTAAATACTACTAAAGTTGCTCCATTTTTATCTACAGCCGCATTTGAAGATAGTACTTCCTCTTTCTTTGTTCCTTTTTGTATATAAGCTACAAAAGCATTTTTACTTTTATTAAATTCTGATTTAAGTAAAGTATTATTAGTTTTTTCACACCATGCTTTTATATCCTTACTAAATCCAACATCACTTGCTTTTGCCTCTAAAATTTGACCTTCTTCCATTTTATTAATTTCTTCAAATACTCTTCTTATCGGTCCTGGACATTGAAGTCCACAAGCATCTAACGTAACTTTTGCATTTATTTCTGTTATATCTAAATCTTCTAAACTCATAGCTGCTACCTCTTCTTTTATCTCGTTAAGTTTTTCATCTTGATTTTTCAAACTTTCTTCTGCTCTTTTTACATACATATAAGTCTTTAAACCACCATCTATGTTAGTGCAATTTATTCCTTTTTGTTTTAATATTCTACAAGCTACATATCCACGTAACCCAACTTGACATGTAACATATATATGTTTATCTTTTGTTATCTCATTTAATCTATTTCTCAAATCACCAAGAGGAATGTTAATTGAATTATCAAATTTCCCAGTAACTAATTCAAACTCTTCTCTTACATCTAAAATTATAGAATTATTTTTATCTATATTATCTATTTCATCCCATTGAATTGTATCAACTATTCCTTCTATAATATTTGCTGCATAGTATCCTAACATATTAACTGGATCTTTTGCTGAATTGTATGGTGGTGCATAACACACCTCAATGTCTTGTAAATCAAAAACACTAAAATTCCCTTTAATTGCTGTAGCTAATATATCAATACGTTTTTCAACTCCACTCATTCCTACAGCTTGAGCTCCAAATATTTTCCCATCCTTAGGATCAAACAACATTTTAATTGCTATTGGAAAAGACCCTGGATAATATCTTGCATTAGAACCTGGATGTATATGAATTGCTTTATAATCAATACCTAGTCTTTTAAGCGTTTTTTCATTATTGCCAGTTGCAGCTACTGTATAGTCAAATACTTTGGCAACTGATGAACCAAGGCTTCCTTTATACTCCTCATTTTTTCCAATTATATTATTAGCAACTAATCTACCTTGACGATTTGCAGGCCAAGCTAGAGGAATCATTGTAGGCTTCTTATTTACAAAATCCATAACTTCAATTGCATCTCCTAATGCAAAAATGTTTGAATCAGAAGTTTTCATATGCTTATCTACTACAATAGCGTCTCTTTCATTTAACTCAATGCCTGCTTCTTTAGCTATTCTAGTTTCTGGTTTAACACCAATTGATAAAATTATCATATCAGTATTAATTTTTCTTCCACTTTTTAAAACGATTTTCTTTCCTTCGTCTTCAAAAGACTCTACACCGTCTTTTAAAATTAATTCTACATTCTTATCAATTAAATGATCATGTACTATACTTGCCATTTCTATATCAATTGGAGCCATTACTTGATCACTAGCTTCTACTAAAGTTACATCAATACCTCTTTCCTTTAGATTTTCAGCCATTTCAAGTCCTATAAATCCTCCACCTATTACAACTGCTTTTTTAGGATTTTTATTATCAACAAATTCTTTTATTTTATCCGTATCTGGTATATTTCTAAGTGTAAATAAATTATCACATTTATCAATTCCTGATATTTTAGGTTTTAAAGGACTTGCTCCTGGAGATAATACTAAAATATCATAGTCTTCTTCATAAACTTCATTACTCTTGTAATCTTTTATACTAACTTTTTTATTTGCCTTGTCTATTTTTATAACTTCACTTAAATTTCTTATATCTAAATTGAATTTTTTACTCATTTCTTCTACAGTTTGAACTATAAGTTTTTCTCTATCATTAATGGTCCCTCCTATATAATATGGAAGTCCGCAATTAGCAAATGATATATATTCACCTTTTTCAAACATAATTATATCCAAATTTTCATCTAGCCTTCTAAGTCTAGCTGCAGTAGATGCTCCACCTGCAACCCCACCAACAATAATAATTTTTTTAGCCATGTTATCTCTCCTTACTTTATTATTTTTAACATAAACATTTATATAAAGTAGTATTCTCTAATATTGCTTTCTGTATTTATTCAAATGCTACAAGTCTTTATTTCTTATATTTTAATAAAGTTATACCATAATAAGCTTATTAGAATCTGTGACTTTATCACACAAATATAAAATCAGTTTTAACATATGAAGGATTATATTATGCAATTTTAACTATAATATTTGAAATCACTATAGGTATATATTTTTCTTCTACTATAATTAAATCATTAACTAATAATATAACTTATATTAATTATTGTTTTAAACTTACCCCTATTTTCATATCATCTTCAATTTTAATTGTTATTTCAATTATACTTCCAAGAATTATATACAAAAATACCTATAAAAAAAGTCTTATTGATAGAATAGAAAATTTTTAATAACAGAAAACCTTGTAATTCTAAAACTACAAGGTTTTATATTTTTTATTTAATATCTGAAAGTTCAATAAGTATTTTACTATCAATTTCATCTTTTTTATGCAAATTGAATTCAATATCATCTAACTCTTCCTCTATCTTTACATTAGGTAAATTGATTATAAATTCACAGCCTTTTTCTTCATTATCTTTTAGATTGATCTCTCCGTTATGAGAATTTACTATATATTTAACTAAAGATAAGCCTATTCCACTTCCCTCTACATTTCTTCTAAAAGACTTATCAACTTGTACAAATCTTTCAAAAACGCTTTTTCTAAAATCTTTTGGAATTCCTATTCCATCATCTTTTATAGTTATGCTTAAATACTCATCATTATTTTGACTTTCAATATTCACAAATATATTTCCATTATCACTTGTAAATTTAATAGCATTAGAAAGAAGATTTAAAATTGCTCTTTCCATATTTTCTGGATCACACTTTATTTCAAGGAACTCACAATCTGTATCGAAAATTATATTCCTTTTTCTAGCTTTCTCATATTCTGCTATTGATAGAGTTATATTTTCAACCAAACTAATAATTTCACAATTAACAAAATTCATTTTAAAACATCCAGCATCAAACTTAGTAACATCAATAATATTATTAATAAGTCTTAACATCCTAGAACAATTTTGTGAAATTGTGTTTTCATATTTATTGTAGTATTTTAAAAATTCTTCTTCATTATAATTGTACATTCTTAAAAGTTGAAAAGATGAAATGATTATATTAAGTGGTGTTCTAAGTTCATGAGATATGTTTGCAAAAAATTGACTCCTCATTTCCTCTTCTTCCTTCAATTTATACATTTCATTTTTTTGATTAACCACTTCATAACTTAACTCCTTGTTTTCTTTAGACTTAGTTATTATTTCTATAAATACACTGATTATTATTATGAAAAAACCTAATGCCAATAGACAGCGATTTAATACATACATCATCTTTTCGTCTTTATATAAACTTTTAACTAGTAAAATTCTGCTCAAAAACATAACACTTAAACTAGCAAAAGTTATAAAATAATTAAATTCTTTTTCTTTAAAGTATTTTATACATACTTCTAATATTAATAAGTACGTCGCTAAATTTATTATACACTTAATAATCATAAGAATATTTATATTAATTGCATGTGAATAGTACTGCATTATATTTAACTCCATTAATATAAATAATACATTAGAAATCAAAACAAATATTACTGTAGCAAATCTATTTTTACAAATACCTTTGGTTACTTTGTTTTGATTGAATATAGTTAAATATAATAATAGCGTTCTAAATATTGATGCAAAACCTACAAATGATGAGTTAGAATGCATAAGAACACTTATATTTATATGTTTTGTTAAAAAATCAACTATTAAAAATTCAGAATATATAGATAGATAGATTAGTGAAAACATAAAAAAATAATTTTCTTCGTATAAATAATAATATAAAAAACAACAAAACACTGATATAAATCCTATTATATAATTTATACCTTTTATATCTTTAACAAGAGTTAATTCAGCTAAATCTACATTATTAACCATAAAAATATTCAATTTAAATATAATATAAAAGCTAATTACATTTGTTATTATAAGCAATATTAACTTTTTGTTAATCCCCTTTATCCCTTTCGTCAGCACTTTAAAAGTCCCCCCTGTTAAATAAGTTAAGTATTTTCTTTCTGTTTATATAAAACACATACTCATATATAAATTTATTAACAACATTGAGATATTAATTCAGTACATATATATTGAAATAAATTCCATATTTATATATGTTTATATAAAATATCCTATTAATTCCTGTCCGTATTATAGCATTAATTTAAATTAATTAAAATAGTATTTGTATCTTTTTAATATAATTAAGCCTAATCTAACTTTTCTTCATATTAATAAAAAAGTACTCTATAAAACCTTTCAAATATATTCTTTATATCTTCCTTAGGAATTCCAAATCCTGTATATTTAATACTTATATCACCTAACACTAATCCTTAATTATTAAAGTAAATGATTGTGATCCTGCATTGCCACCAGTATCCATAAGCATAGGGATAAATGCTGTAATTATTCCAACTATTCTATCTTCTTTGTCAACTACAGTCATATCAGCTTTTAAATCCAAAAATTCAATTGTCATTATTGCACCTTCTGATATTATTTTAGCTATATCTACTGAATTCATATCTTTAAAATAACTACCTATAAAACCACCTTAAATTAAGTTCATTTTATAGATAGATACTTATACTATTTAGTTATACATTTACTGTGTTAATTTCTTTTCTAAACTTTTTGATTGCTTTCTTTGAGCCTCTTTTTAAATCTTTGTCTAATTTTCTTTCTTTAAAACTTACAAATAATTGATTCAAATCATAATCTTTTGGATACAATTCTTCTGCTGTAAATTCCAACTTTAATCTTTTAAAATTCACTTCTACAAATTCATTATTTAAAAATACAACTACATTATTAAATCTATCTTTTGTTTTATAGACTACTGCACTAACCTTTTTATCTAATAATAAAACTTTATCACCTATTTTATAGTCATACTCATTAATTATATCTTCATATTCTAAGTTTTCATTTTCAGTTTTATTCTTTAATAATTTTCTTGAATCTATAATCTCATAATTATATTCTTTACTCTTAAAATATCTCTTACTTCTATCAAGTATAACATTATCAATGCCCATTTTTTTTGCAATATATAAGGCGTTACTTTCCCCACTTTTTCCTATATTAAGCCTATACATAGGTTCTAAAGTATCTTTTTTAAATTCCATTGCAGCATTTTCAAAATGTGGATGATTATAAGAAAAATTTTTAATTTCACCATAATGAGTGGATGCAACTGTTATACATCCTTTTTTATAAAACTCCTCTAATATCGCAATAGCTAATGCTGCTCCTTCATTAGGTTCTGTACCACTTCCTATTTCATCAAATAAAAGCAATGTATTTTTAGTGCTTTCTCTTAAAATTCTTGATAAATTACCAACATGTGATGAAAATGTACTTAATGAATTTTCAACGCTTTGATCATCACCAATATCAACAAATATATTATCAAACACAGCCATTTCAGAGTTTTCATTTGCACTTATATGAAATCCACTTTGGATTGCCATTGTAAGAATTCCCACTGTTTTTAATACTACTGTTTTTCCTCCAGCATTAGGACCAGTAATTATTAAACTTCTATATTCCTCTCCTATTTTTAAATTTAAAGGTATTGAATTTTTAATTAATGGGTATCTTCCATCCACTATATTAATAAAGCCGTGATTATTTAATTTAGGTTTAACGCCTTTAATATCCTTACTATATTTTGCTTTAGCTAATATCATGTCATATTCAGATATAACTTCAACATTAACTTTTAATTCTCTAATTCTTGAAAAAATCATTTCTGTTAAAGTTGATAGTATCTTATATTCTTCAATGCTTTCTTCACCCCTTAAAGAAGCTAGTTCAACTGTATATTTAGATATTATGTTTGGCTCCATAAATACAGTGTTTCCTTTTGAAGATACTTCCACAATACTGCCACTAACTTGATTTTTATATGAAACTTTTATTGGAACAGTATATCTTCCATTTCTTTGACTTACAAAAGCTTCTTGCAAATATTCTCGATTAGATGGACTTTTTATAAATTTTTCAAGTTTTTCATTTATCTTTCCTTCACATAAATCAATGTGCTTTCTTATTTTTTTCAATTCTTTTGTTGCATTAGAATCAATTATCGTACCTTTAATTGATATTGAAATTTCCTCTTCTATATATTGAAGTTCAGTTATATTTTCTCCATAGCTGCTTAATGTAGGCGCATATCCTTCTTTGTCTTTAATAAATAATTTTACTTTTCTACATCCTCTTAAAAAATCACCAATAGTTATTAATTCTGAGGGTTCAAGCACTGCCCCTTTTTCCATTTTATTCAATAATGGATTTATATCAAATATTCCTTCAAGAGGCATATGATAAGATGCATCTATAAGTCTTCTTCCTTCTGAAGTTTCATTTAACATTCTATTTACTTGCTTTAAATTCTTACTTGGCATAAGTTTATCTATTAAATTTTTACCTAAATTGCTTATACAATATGATTTTACAATTTCTTTTAAATTTTCATAATTTAATTTTTCTATTGTTATATTATTCATTCTTTTCGTCCTTCTTTTTTTAAATTCAAGTCACGAAAATCTATATAGATTTCAAGATTTAAATTATATTATTTTAGTAATATTATTGTTTTTAAGCCTATAAATATAATTACAAAATAAATAAAGCCATGGATATCTCCACGGCTAAAAAATCAACATTAATAAAACATATAGTTATTTATATCTTTTAAAGTAAAGTTATTTCATGACTCGTAGTGTATCTATAATAATTAATTTTTCCATCAACAAATAAAGGTTCTATAACCTATTTTTTGATGAATATTAAATTAGTTATAATTAAATACTTACTACACTCACAAAAATACCTTCCTTTTTCTGAAATCTATATATTTTATATTATTTTAAAACTTATAGTTTGTCAATAATAAATTTTAAAATAATAATCTTTATTCTACTCAAAGTATTTACATAAATTAAATATATCTATTTTTCTTATAGTATCTACTCTCACATCAGCTTTTGATAAATCTTGATTACCTGAATTTACATTATCAAAACCTATACATTTCATTCCAGCTCTTTTAGCAGCTTGTACACCATTATGAGAATCTTCAACTACTATACAATTTTTTGGACTTATACCTAACTTTTTGCTTACTTCTATGTAAACATCAGGATATGGTTTACTTCTTTCAACTTCTTCTCCACTTACTATATAATCAAAAGCATCATGTAGATTAAACTTATCTATAACAGCTTCTATTAAACTTCTAGGAGAAGATGATCCTATAGCTGTCTTTATATTATTTTTTCTTAAAGCATTTAATAATTCTCTAATTCCATTTATAGGTTCTAGTGACTCTTCTTTTACTTTGTTAATAATAAGTTTAGATTTATACTCCATAAGCTCACTAACAGATTTCTTTATTCCATATCTTTCTTTTAATTTTGTAAAAATATATTCATTTGTAGCACCTGCATATAATGCTAATTCTCTCTTAGATATATTTATCCCCAAGGTATTCATAATTTCGCCATGCACCTGACGATGTATTGGTTCACTATCTATTATTACACCATCCATATCAAATATAAATGCGTTCATAACTTCACACACCCTTTTCTATTTCTTTTATTAATTATAACATAATTAGGATTTTTTACCTATTCATATTTGAAAGTTACTTTTTAACAACACTTAAATAAGTGTTACTTATCATCTTATTGCTACAACTTATTATATTCTAATCTTACATATAAAAATAAGGATTATTTTCACAAAACAATCCTTATTTTTTATTGTTATATATCTCTAAAAACTCATACTATACTTTAATAATTTAAATTCCTTGTTGCATACAAGTCCTTAAATCATCATCAGGTTCACTTATTAATTGTAGATTAAATGTATCAACTAAATATTGTAGTACATTAGGGCTAAAGAACGCAGGTAAAGTTGGTCCAACAAATATTCCTTTTATGCCTAATGAAAGTAATGCTAAAAGGTCAGCAACTGCTTTTTGTTCATACCAAGATAAAATTATTGAAAGTGGTAATCCATTTACATCTGTATCAAAAGCATCTGCAAGTGCTGTTGCAATTCTAACTGCTGAATATGCATCGTTACATTGACCAACATCTAACAATCTTGGAAGTCCTGCAACTTCTCCAAAATCTAGCTTATTAAATCTATATTTTCCACATGCAAGAGTAAGAATTATACAATCCTTTGGAACTTTCTCTGCAAATTCAGTATAATAATTTCTTCCTGGCCTTGCCCCATCACATCCTCCAATTAAGAAGAAGTGTCTAACTTTCCCATCCTTAACTGCATTTACTATTGTTTCTGCATTACTTAAAGTTGCATGATGCCCAAAACCCACTAATATTTCATGTGGTTCTTCTGATTCTTTAAATCCACCAAGTTCTAATGCCTTTTCTATTATCTCTGTAAAATCTTTGTAACCATCCTTCTCTGCCTTTATATACTTTACTCCATCCCAGCCAACTACACTTGTAGTAAATATTCTATCCTTATATGTTTCCCTAGGTCTCATAAGACAATTTGTAGTCATAAGAATACATCCTGGAATACCATCGAATTCCTTTTGTTGATCCTGCCAAGCTCCACCATAATTACCAACAAGATGTTTATATTTCTTAAGTCCTGGATATCCATGGCTAGGTATCATTTCCCCATGAGTATATATGTTAATTCCTTTTCCTTCTGTTTGCTTAAGTAGCATTTCTAAATCTCTTAAATCATGACCAGAAACAATTATAAATGCTCCTTTCTTAATATGTACATTAACCTTGTGTGGCGTTGGATTTTTATAAGTTTCAGTATTAGCTTCATCTAATTTTTTCATAACTGCTACACTCATATCTCCAGTTCTCATTGTCATTCTAATTAGTTCTTCAACACTTAAATTACCATTTGTTGTACACTCTAGTCCTCTAAAATAAAAGTTATCAACTTGATCATCATAATAACCTAAAAATCTAGCTTGATGACCATAAGCACTTATACCTTTTAATCCATAAATAATTGTTTGCCTAAGTGATCTTACATCTGCATCTATATTTTGATCAAACATAATTCCAGCTTTTTTAGAGTCTTTAAGCATTTCTTCCTTAGTTTTAGTTAAATCATAAGTTGCTTCTTCTGGATATTCCTTATCATTCCCTACTTTATTTCTCAATTCTTCTTTGATTTTTTGAGAATCTCTAAGCATTTCAACATGAACTTCTGCATCAAAATTAACATTAGTAAGTGTCGTAAATAATGAATTTTCTACGAATCTAACAATACTCTTATCTATGTTTTCTCCCTTTTCTATAAGTTCCATTGCATAAACACTTATACCTTTACATTGGTATATAAGTAAATCTTGAAGATTAGCTACTTCAGGTGTCTTTCCACATACACCTAATTTAGTACAACCTTTTCCCCCTGCTGTTTGTTCGCATTGATAACAAAACATTGGATTTTCTTCCATAACATATCACTCCTATTAAAATTAGTCTATCTTAATTGTTTCACTTAATAATAATTAATATGTACTTATTTTTATTTTTATAAAAAAAATCTTTAACAATGCTCTAAATGAACATTGTCAAAGATTTTATTATATTTGAAAATCTCAATATTTAAATTACAACAAAACATATAAGTAGAAAATTATATACTTCTAACTTTAAAAACTTTCATAATTAAATTAAAATTCTATAATCTCAGATACAATTCCTTGTTCCTTCATTTCCTCAATTGCACCTTTATATTCTTCTATTTGTGGTGCAATCTTAACTGCTTCTTCATAACAATATAATGCTTTCTTCTCATCATCAAAATGATGATAACAAGCTGCTAATTTATTAAGTAATAAATGATTTTTCTTGTTTATTTTAAGTGACATTTTGTAGTACTTAATAGCTAACTTATAGTTAAGACTAAACTTGTCATTTTCTTTAAACTCTAAAACATTTTCTCTATTCATATAGATATTTCCGATACACTCATATACAGTACACATTAAACTACTATAATTATGCTTTTCTTCTTCTGTAAATTCTTGTTCACCTTTTCTAAAATAATCTAATGCATTATCAATATCACCTAACTCTGCATAGCAAAACCCTATGTGAATAAGACTCAATGACTCCTTGCTAAGTTCATAATATTCATCAAATAATTTAATTGCCTCATTAAAATTTCTTGAAGCTCTATAAATAAGTCCTTTTATAAACATTGCATAATAATTCTTAGAATCAAATTCTAATGCTTTACTCGCAAAATATAATGACTTTTGAAGTTTTCCTTTTTTTAAATCACTCATAGCAATGTTGTTTAGAACTAATGAAAGTTCCTCTTCTGTTTTTATAATTCCGCCTGTTATATTTATCTTGTTTTCCTTTAAAAAATTATCTATTTTATCTTTTAAGTTTTCTTTCATTTCATCTACACCTACTTTGGTATTTAATTTTTAATTACATTTTAACATAAAAGTGAAATTTTTAGTGAATATATTATAAATAAAAGAAAATGAATATTATTTTACTTTTTAGTAAAACTATACTTGGAGGTGTTCTTATGGTAAATCTAAGTATGAAAGAAAGAATGTTGTTGCAAGATGAAAAAAGTCATGAAGAATTATGTGTTGAAAAATACAATAGATATTCTGATAAAGCTTGCGATGTAGAATTAAAAAATTTATTTTCAACATTAGCTCAAAAGGAACAACAACATTTAGACACTATTAATCAAATGTTAAGTGGAAGTGTTCCAAGTGTAAATCAAGGTCAACAATCTAATCAAAATCAAACTGCTAACCAAAATCAAACTTCTATGCAAAACATGAATATGAATAATGCTACTAATTCTCAATTAACTCAAAATGATATTAGTAATGATAAATTGTTATGTCAAGATTCATTATCTACTGAAAAATATGTATCTTCTACCTATAATACAACTATATTTGAATTTAAAGATAAAAATATGAGGCAAGTGTTAAATCATATTCAAAAAGAAGAACAAGAACATGGTGAACAACTATACAATTATATGAGTCAACATGGAATGTACAACTAATTAAACTAAGGCATAAATAAAATCACAAAAATGGATTCAAGTAATCTGAATCCATTTTTTATTTAAAACCTAATTAATATTCTAAAATAATTTCTTTATTCTAATCTAGATTTCTACTTCAATTATGCTGTTTTGTTCATGTTCAATTTCTTTTAAAGCTTCAATACATATAATATAATACTTATGTTCATATTTCTCTTTATTAAGCATTACTTTTGTATGTATGTTTGAAAAAGACTTTACTACTATAATAATAAATGCAAGCAATATAGCTAATGTCATAATTGGTCTGTTAGAATATTGTGTGGAAATTCCTGCTAAAAAAGCAACTACAGCTATCATAAATATATTTAAGTAATATTTTTCTGAATATGCCCTACAAGATATAAATCTCTCATTTAAATATGCCTTTTCTAAATCTATGTCCAAATTTTTATTTTTTAAATAATCATTCTTTACTCTTTCATACATTTGTCTAATATCTTTATCACTGTCTTTGTATTTAACATAATCTAAATGTATATTACCAAATTGTCTATTTCCAATTGCATGTTTTCCTCTCATCTCTCCATCTCCTATATATAACACTTTTACTATATTATGTATTATTTTTGTAAAAAAATAAAGAGGTAAATATAGAAAATTAATTTCTATAAATACATCTAATTTCTACTCTCCATATTTTTTGCTATATTTGACCTCAACTTTTATATTAGGATACTTTTTACAAAATTGACTAATTACGTAATAACAGCTTGGGCATGGCTCTAATTTAGTATACAAAATAAGATTACCTTCGTCTTTCAAGGCTTTCTTCTCTATTTGTCTATGTATTTCTTCAAATATCTTTTTTTCACTATCATTAATTCTGTTATATCCTATTCCTAAATTACCAAGCTTATTAACTTTACTACTTTTAAAAGTTGCATTTTCTAATGGAGTTATCTTGCAATAGTTTTTTATATCATTACTTCCACTTATTGCTTTAAACTCCTTATTATCATATGTTGCTACAGCTATATTTATAGAATCCTGCAAAGCCTTACTTTGATTTATTTTAAAAGTTGATTTTTCTTTTTCATCAACTTCCATATATTTATGTATGTTCTTTATTAAACGTTGCATTCTTGGTATATTACTACTTAAATAATCATGATATTCTACAGAACCTTTCTTCGCTACAATGTGCTCATAATTTATTTTTTTAGGTATTTCTATAGATATTGTTTTAGTCTTAGACTCAACATTATACTTTTCTTTCACATTTTCATTTTTAATAAGAACCATTTTTTTTAATAATTCAATATCTTTTGCATAAAGATATTCCTTATTTATTTCTTTTTCTAAATTCTCTAATCTGATCTTACCTTCTATACTTATGATCCCAGATATATCATCTTTTATTTCTTCTATAGCCTTTATTATATCTTCAACATTATCTTGAAGACTAAATTCTCGTTCATATTCAATTCTATCTATGTTTAATTTCTTTATTGCACTTATTTTTTCACACAACCTATTATGCTCATTTTTAAATAATATCATCTTTTTTATATAATCAATTAAATCGCTAGTATCATAAACTTTATAAGTAATTTCAGGATTATTAATATATGTATGTAGAATCTCTATTACACTATTATCTACTTGAAAAATTTTCACAATATCCGCTTTAAATTTTTCTTCATCAAACTCATTTATTTCATATCCTTCTTTTTTCAATGCATCTTTAAATTCATCTAAATTATTTATCTTAATCCGATTTTTCTTTATCTTCTTTGATAAAGTATTTATTTGAATCTCTTCTTCAATACTTCGAGTATTGCCTCTTAAAGAATTAAAAGCTTTCTTTTCCTGCACAATAACTCCTCCCAATTAACGTTTTTTAGTACATATTTCTTATCTTATGAATAAGATTTCAGAGAATATACCAAATTATATTATACATTTTATTTTATAGTATGCAATTACAACTGATGTACTTAACCATATCATGTTCGATTTTATGTTTTCACCCTACTGTATACTTAGTTATTTATTACATAAAAACACTCTCCTTTCAAAGTTATAGATTTTTAATCTTCCACTTTAAGGAGAGCATATGATTTTTTAATAATATGATCTTGGTATATATTATTTATAAATTAGGCTCTGTTTTAAATGTGTGTTGATATATGCAATAGGTAAANNATTTTAGCATTCCTAAGTTCAATTACTCCGCCCACTTTGCTTATGCATATATCAACCCCCTGCTAAAACAGAGCCATAAATTAAAATCAATCAATTTAACTTAAATTTTAAAAATAATCTGAAAAATATGGTGACTGCTGCTCTATTGCATCTTCCAACATATCTACAGTCTTAGAACTACACACAATACGTCCAATTCTATGCAGATAATCTGGGCGTTTATATCCTAATAACATAGTTGTCATAGTTTGAATATCGATTCTATCTGTAGTTTTTTCTACTGAATGAACTACCTTACCTTTTCCATCATTTGAAATTTTCAATGTAAATGTTCCTTGATTCCAAGCAAGTAATGGATCACTAAGTGTAAATGTCCATTCACGCTCTATAGTATCAGCCTTAAAAGGATATTCTTCAATAAAATGTTCAAAATCAACAATTCTAGCCATAAAATATGGTGAAATAATTTCTTTTATATCAGCATCCTCCAATAAAAATGCTAATGGCTCATCTGTAAATGTATTTCCTACGACCTTTGAAATCATAGAAAAATGAGCACTTACAAAGTTCCATAATCCTATTCTTGCATCTTCATTAACAAATATCATATCTTTAATATGAAAAACATCATCAGCTATCCAATATATTACATATCCATCTGGTTTATCATCTTCATTGTAATATACTGCAGCCATTATATCATCTGTATCCCACAACCAATATTCATTCCAAGCCAGACTATCTCTCAATAGCGCACCGTGTGTCAAATAAGCAAATCTATTATAAGCTTCTTTCACTTGGTCACTATCTATATGAACACGTCTCACATCTCCAGCTACTTGCCGATTTTTTGGCAACTGATAATCATTAATTTCATATGTGATTTTATCAGATATTATTTCCCATCCCTTCCTTCGATAATAAGGAATAGAATATGGGTATAAATAAGATATAAATTGTTTACGTTCTTTCATATTGTATAATGATTGATACAATAGTTTATGCATTAGCCCTTGATTTGAGTACTCCGGATAAGTTCCAACACCAGTAAGACCACCCATATCATATGTGCAATTAAAAATACGAACTTTCATAGGATAAACAGCCACCTGTGAAATTAGATTATCTCCATCAAACCACCCTAATACATCTGCCTGTTTCAATGTTGGTGATTTAGCACGAATAATTTCTTTATCTTGCCAACCAATTTGATTCAGTTCGTGTTCAGTGACTTGAAAAACATATCTTAATAACTGGTTATATTGCTCAAGATGTTCTATTCCAATACTTTTTAACTTTAATTGTTTTTTATTCATATAATATTACTCCTTTAACCAAATTCCGTTTATCTTACTATTGATTATAACATATCTATGAATATCAAATTATTAAAAATCCCAAAAGCACATTATTTAACTCATATTCTTTATATTATTTGAAAGTTTTATTATTTTTGTAAATTTAAACTCTTATTTGATAATTTTTTAGTGTTTGATTGCACATCTTTTTGTATTTCATCCTTTTCTATATCTTCATTAGATACAGGTAATTTTCTTGCCAAAATCACTGCAAAAATAGGCATTACTATTAAAGTACATAGTGCTGTGTGTATACCATAGTTATCCGAAACCCATCCAAGTATCGGTGATACAACACCACCCATGGTAACTCCTAATCCCATTGTTACCCCTGAAGCTAGTCCAACATGATTAGGCAAATACTTTTGTCCAAGTGCTATCATTGGGCTATATGGCATATATAAGAAAAATCCTAATGGAATCAATATTATAGTAACTATTATTGGATTTTTTACACTTAGAAAAGCTATTAATAGTGGTAATAAACAAGAATAACCCATTATTATCACCTTTTTATTTCCAGCCTTATCAGCAAGTTTTCCTGAAAATAATGTTCCAACTGCTCCAACAACAATTAATGTAGATAATGCTATACTTCCATGTACTTCTGATTGATTTAATACATGTACAAAATAAAGTGCTAAGAATGTATTAAGTCCAAAAAATACTGTGGATCTGCAAAGAAGTGTAAGTGTTAATCTTCCAAAAGCACCCCACTGATCAACTTTTACTACTTCTTCATTTCTTATACAATTACCTTCATTAACTAATTCATTTTCATTTTTAGAAAAATATCTTGATTCGTATAAAAGTATTAGTCCCATTATTATTGCAGGAATACACAATATTATAGTTCCCTTTAAGCCCCAGATTGATAAAATTACTGTTGTTATTATTGGCCCTACTGCAAAACCAATATTTCCACCTGCTGCAAATTGACTCACTGCAGTTGTTTTATTTTCACCTGAAAATTTATTTGTAAGCCTAGCACCTTCTGGATGATATAATGCTATTCCTACTCCACTTAAAGCTACTAAAGCAAATATCATATTATAACTACTTGTAACTCCTGATACTCCAATTCCTATACCACCTAGCAGTACACCTGTTCCAAGTGCCCAAGGAAGCGAAATTTTATCTGCATAAATTCCAAATAGAGGTTGTATTATTGATGAGCTTGCATTGGCTGCAAAAATTAAGAATGCTGCTGCTGCATAACTTAAGTTTTTCTCTGATATAAGAAATGGTAACATTGCTGGTAATGCTCCTTGATAAATGTCTGTTACTAAATGTCCAGCTGCAAATAGTCTTATAAATTTTTTGTTCATATTAAACCTTCTTTTCATGTAAGTTTATATTTTTAAGTAATTTTGTATTATTTATCTTTACTTGTAAAAATATAATTTATTCCTTATTATTATATCAAGAGAAAATCTATATTTAAAATACATATTAGGAATAGATCTATACTTAAAAGATATGAATAGATAGGTGAATGATGATGGATATAAGACAGCTTAGATATTTTTTAACCATAGCTGAAGAAGGTCATATAACTGCAGCAGCTAAAAAACTTAATATTTCTCAACCCCCTTTAAGCAAACAGCTTAAATTACTAGAAGAAGAACTTGGAGTAACATTGTTCAATAGAACGAGTAGAAGTTTAGAATTAACAGATGCTGGTATTTTGCTTCAAAATAAATCTTCACAACTCCTTGAGTTGTATAAATCAACGGTTAATGAAATAAAGAATTTTAATGATGGAATAGAAGGAACACTAGGTATAGGAACAGTTTGTTCTTCAGGGATTAATATTTTGCCACAAAAAATAAAGGAATTTTGTAAACAACATCCTAAAATAGATTATGAAATATATGAGGGCAATAGTTTTAAAATAATGGAACTATTAAATAATGGACTAATTGATGTTGGATTTGTGAGAGAATCATTTAATCTATCACTATATAATTCATTTGTAATTAAAGATAATCTTGAAAATAACTTAAATGACTATTTTGTTACAATTGCAAAATCTAAATTCTATGATTCCATAGAAAGTAACACTATTCTCATTAAAGAATTAAAAGATAAGCCATTAATAATTAATCGAAGATACGATGATGTTATAAAAAGTGCTTGTAATAAAGCAGGCTTTGAACCACAGATAATATGTAAAAATGATGATATTATTACATCTTTAAGTTGGGCCGAAGCTGGAATTGGAATTTCTATTTTACCACTTACAGCTTCTAATATCTTACCAAATGTTAATCTAAAAATAAAAAAGATAATAGAACCATCAATTGAGTCATATTTAAGATTAATATGGACTAAAAATAAACCTCTATCAAATATTTCACGTAATTTTATAGAAATGTTTGATAAAAATATTTTTAATTAATCTGGTAAATAACCTTATTCATACAAACAATAAATTTTAGTATATAATACTAAAATCTTAAAGAAAAATTGAATTTATATAATATTTTTAAGTACATCTCATGTTAAGGTTAATCCATATTGGAAAATCAATATAACTTAACAGTAAAGCATTTAAATACATCTCATGTTAAGGTTAATTAGTTAATCATTGGTACGGTGTAAATCAAGTTATCTCATTTAAATACATCTCATGTTAAGGTTAATCTTATGTGTTCAATGTAAGGATCATTAAAACTATCCAATTTAAATACATCTCATGTTAAGGTTAATCCAGGTGATAAGAATAATCCACCAGTAAGCATAGAATTTAAATACATCTCATGTTAAGGTTAATCAGAGTTTATTATGTACTTCTTTGCTTATAGTTACATTTAAATACATCTCATGTTAAGGTTAATCAAATCTTCTTTATTAGAAGATGGTCCACCAGATGATTATTTAAATACATCTCATGTTAAGGTTAATCTCTATCATTAAATCACTATCACTTCCACCAGAAACATTTAAATACATCTCATGTTAAGGTTAATCTCATCAATCCTAAAGATGACATTAAAAATTTAAATCATTTAAATACATCTCATGTTAAGGTTAATCGGTTATCCTAGTAAGCTTACAGATGGGACTAAAATATTTAAATACATCTCATGTTAAGGTTAATCATACTAGCCATTATAATCCTTTTGTATCTTATAAATTTAAATACATCTCATTTTAAGGTTAATCACAAAATAAGTTGAAAACTAATGAAAGAAATAAGAATTTAAATACATCTCATGTTAAGGTTAATCGCTCCCCGTGATGTGTTTATAGTTCCAGGTGCACCAATTTAAATACATCTCATGTTAAGGTTAATCGATATATCTATATGGTCAATTTCCTTAGCATTAATTATTTAAATACATCTCATGTTAAGGTTAATCAGAAATTTCATCTGATAATTGAGTTATTTTTGTTTCATTTAAATACATCTCATGTTAAGGTTAATCAAATTGATACATTGGATCTAACTTAAACATTTTTAAATTTAAATACATCTCATGTTAAGGTTAATCAGTAAAGATATACAGTTAAAAGAACAGTTTGACTTATTTAAATACATCTCATGTTAAGGTTAATCGCGTTGGCTCGTTGAGTACATGTATAGTTGAGCGTATTTAAATACATCTCATGTTAAGGTTAATCAATGAGTAAAGAAATTTTAAAAATAACTAGAGAGAAATTTAAATACATCTCATGTTAAGGTTAATCCAGTAGGGTTTTATCCTCCTAATTAATTTTAATGATTTAAATACATCTCATGTTAAGGTTAATCCTAAAGTTGCCATAAACATTTGATATTTAATGTCGATTTAAATACATCTCATGTTAAGGTTAATCATATAATTGACTATATAGTAGTCATTTTGGGTATGATTTAAATACATCTCATGTTAAGGTTAATCAGTTCGCACCAGTAAAATGTCCAAATTACAAGTTATATTTAAATACATCTCATGTTAAGGTTAATCAAATGAAGAAAGATCCTAAAAGAGGAACTTATAAAAATTTAAATACATCTCATGTTAAGGTTAATCTGTCACCAGTTAATATTCCAGAACCTTCATATATACATTTAAATACATCTCATGTTAAGGTTAATCTTTTTTCTAAAAATTTAAATTTAGGGGGTAGGTTTAATTTAAATACATCTCATGTTAAGGTTAATCAGTATGGTTCATATCGCTGTCAGCTCTATCTAAATAATTTAAATACATCTCATGTTAAGGTTAATCAATATCTTTGCCTATTAACCAACCTTCACTATCAAATTTAAATACATCTCATGTTAAGGTTAATCCTACAGATTCAATTCCCTTTGACCAATCTTCATTTTCATTTAAATACATCTCATGTTAAGGTTAATCCAATGGATTCTAATGATGATATATCTAAAGCTAAAAAATTTAAATACATCTCATGTTAAGGTTAATCAGAACAAATTTCTGATGGAAATTATACTCCACCAGGATTTAAATACATCTCATGTTAAGGTTAATCTGTATTATTGGTATTGTTTTTAGTTACACTTCCATTATTTAAATACATCTCATGTTAAGGTTAATCACTACAACTCTATATAATTCAGCTATATTAATGTTATTTAAATACATCTCATGTTAAGGTTAATCAGTTGTTTATAGTTGTTACTATTGGTGTAAAGGTATATTTAAATACATCTCATGTTAAGGTTAATCTATCAGTTATTAATTTATACATAATTCACCTCTTATATTTAAATACATCTCATGTTAAGGTTAATCTAGTTGGTATGGAAAACTTAGTGATACCATATCAGTATTTAAATACATCTCATGTTAAGGTTAATCCCAATCAAATTTAAGTCAAATTTTAAATGTTGAAGCATTTAAATACATCTCATGTTAAGGTTAATCAGTTAATAAATTTGTAGTATAATATACAATAAGAAAATTTAAATACATCTCATGTTAAGGTTAATTACTTGCAAAAAAATTATTAGATAAAGAAAGCTTAAGATTTAAATACATCTCATGTTAAGGTTAATCTAGTTTTATTACTTCCTTTTGGTTCTATTTTAAATTATTTAAATACATCTCATGTTAAGGTTAATCCCGTTCTCATAAGCATCAGCATAAGGTGCTTGATTATTTAAATACATCTCATGTTAAGGTTAATCGTAGTTATTTTTGCAGATGGAGATAAACGTAATTTATTTAAATACATCTCATGTTAAGGTTAATCCTATCAAATATTGATTATGAGTTACGCGAAAAATTATTTAAATACATCTCATGTTAAGGTTAATCCACGCATTTTAGTGTACATTTTAGCTTGCAATGCTTATTTAAATACATCTCATGTTAAGGTTAATCCCGTCCTATATAATTTTTTCTTCAATATTTAAAAGATTTAAATACATCTCATGTTAAGGTTAATCAATAAGTCTATGGATAGTTTACAACGTGCTTAAAATATTTAAATACATCTCATGTTAAGGTTAATCAAAAGTACCAAACAACTTTAAGGAAGAATATAATTAATTTAAATACATCTCATGTTAAGGTTAATCAAAGCTATTTGAAGAAGATTTTAAAAAGTCAGTTCCATTTAAATACATCTCATGTTAAGGTTAATCATAAATAAAAAAGTCGATATAATACATTACATTAAATTTAAATACATCTCATCTTAAGGTTAATCAAAAGCAATTTTAATTCATAAGGCAATCCTTTTCTTATTTAAATACATCTCATGTTAAGGTTAATCTCCTTTATATAACGGTGTATTGCATCTATTACAAGCATTTAAATACATCTCATGTTAAGGTTAATCAGGCTTTCTTAAAGATTGTACAAGTTGTGTTATAGAATTTAAATACATCTCATGTTAAGGTTAATCAAGGCAAAGACAATACGAGAAAACAGGTTGTAATGATTTAAATACATCTCATGTTAAGGTTAATCCCTTAATAGTAGCAAATAAGCCATTTGTATATTCATTTAAATACATCTCATGTTAAGGTTAATCGAAACAAGACTTAAAAAGTGGTTAAGCTTAAAGAAATTTAAATACATCTCATGTTAAGGTTAATCAAGAAGAAAACAGATTAAAAGTAAATTTATTTTTATTTAAATACATCTCATGTTAAGGTTAATCCTATAGGCTTCCATTGTAATTTAACTTGCTTTGGTTATTTAAATACATCTCATGTTAAGGTTAATCCCATACCTAACCTTTCATAACTATCAGCTAAAATATTTAAATACATCTCATGTTAAGGTTAATCGAGTATTTTGAATTAAAACACAAAGAGGAAATTGTATTTAAATACATCTCATGTTAAGGTTAATCAAAAATTCTATTAAAAAGATGGGATGAACTATTAATATTTAAATACATCTCATGTTAAGGTTAATCAATACAAAATAACCATCCTGATTTATAACTGGATATTTAAATACATCTCATGTTAAGGTTAATCGTTAATTTAAATTGTGTTCCAAATGGATATACATTATTTAAATACATCTCATGTTAAGGTTAATCAGGTATATTTCCATTAAATAATAAAAGTATAACTAAATTTAAATACATCTCATGTTAAGGTTAATCTTTCAACTTCTATAGAATTGTATAAATCTACATCATTTAAATACATCTCATGTTAAGGTTAATCCTATTTGTTAATATTTTAATCTTAAATTAACTAAAATTTAAATACATCTCATGTTAAGGTTAATCTTGCATGTAAAGATGTAAGAGAAAGAGCTTTGGTATTTAAATACATCTCATGTTAAGGTTAATCGAGAATACAGATACTAATACTCTTAAGCAAGAGATATTTAAATACATCTCATGTTAAGGTTAATCAAGCAGCAGCTTTTGTTATTAATAAATTAATAGAATTTAAATACATCTCATGTTAAGGTTAATCATGAGAGAAAGTTTAAGAATTCCTTTAGAGAGATAAATTTAAATACATCTCATGTTAAGGTTAATCAATAAATTAATTAAATAAAAAGGAGGTGTAGAAATAATTTAAATACATCTCATGTTAAGGTTAATCTATCACCTAAGAATTTTTTCAAGTCCTTAGAATACATTTAAATACATCTCATGTTAAGGTTAATCGCAGAAAAGTTTGATGTAGTTGAAAACATAGAAACATTTAAATACATCTCATGTTAAGGTTAATCTTATGTTCATCACTTTTTTTATTTGTCTTATAATTATTTAAATACATCTCATGTTAAGGTTAATCAAGCCACCTATGATTTCCTGTTCTAATGTTACTTGTATTTAAATACATCTCATGTTAAGGTTAATCAATAGGGGTTAGCAGCTATATTAAACAAGTTATGTAATTTAAATACATCTCATGTTAAGGTTAATCGCTTTCATATCAATAAATGCTTTATATATTGCTTTAATTTAAATACATCTCATGTTAAGGTTAATCAATATTAACAATGTAGCATGAGTATGCCTAAGACCAATTTAAATACATCTCATGTTAAGGTTAATCAGGTTACACTTATGCTAAGAAATGCTAAGATTATTTATTTAAATACATCTCATGTTAAGGTTAATCTTTTATGAGAGAATTACTTTCTCTTTCTTTGCTTATTTAAATACATCTCATGTTAAGGTTAATCTGCTTTAACTAAGTTTGCATTATTACAACCAATAGCATTTAAATACATCTCATGTTAAGGTTAATCTTGATACCATTATAGGTTCTTATGTATTACAAGAATTTAAATACATCTCATGTTAAGGTTAATCAATTATAACTGATGGTAAGATCGTAGCAGCTGATATATTTAAATACATCTCATGTTAAGGTTAATCTTATATATTCAGCATCCCATTTCCAAAAAAATTCATCATTTAAATACATCTCATGTTAAGGTTAATCTAGGGTGAGTAATATAGAAAACTCCCTTTCCAGCATATTTAAATACATCTCATGTTAAGGTTAATCGCTTAGTAATAATATACGAGGAAGTATTATCGTTACATTTAAATACATCTCATGTTAAGGTTAATCTAATCATATTTCAGAATTTAAAGAGCTTGAAGATTATTTAAATACATCTCATGTTAAGGTTAATCGCTTCACAAGTTTCACTTAATCCACCATTTACTTGTATTTAAATACATCTCATGTTAAGGTTAATCGTTGCAGCTATATTTCCTAAATAAGACTTCATTAATATTTAAATACATCTCATGTTAAGGTTAATCGATTATATAGAAGTAGATCATGTAAAAGACTATGTATTTAAATACATCTCATGTTAAGGTTAATCTATGACGTACCTGCTGTTTTACTATCTATATTTATTATTTAAATACATCTCATGTTAAGGTTAATCACAATATCTGCTGCTGGATTTGTCCATTTATCATTATTTAAATACATCTCATGTTAAGGTTAATCTTTTTCAGGAAAAGATAAGGATATTGATTTTGACATATTTAAATACATCTCATGTTAAGGTTAATCATAATCACTAGCTTTTCCAAATACAACCTTACCTCTATTTAAATACATCTCATGTTAAGGTTAATCCATATAAATATCCGTCACCAGCATAAATTGCTATAATTTAAATACATCTCATGTTAAGGTTAATCAAAAAAAGAAGAAAATAATAAAGGCTATAAACTTAAATTTAAATACATCTCATGTTAAGGTTAATCAGATAAGCCTTCTATATATATTAAAGGAATAAATAAATTTAAATACATCTCATGTTAAGGTTAATCCATTGAAAATAAGCCATTCTTAAAATGTTACTATTCCTGTAATACAGTAATAGTAACACATTACAAAAATTTTACCAAATGATTTTAAAATATTAACTAAATTGTTTTAAAACTTCACTTATCCCTGTACTCATATAGTCTTACAGTAGTTGAATTAGTATAATCACCTGGTAAAATATATATTATTTTTATACTTAAATGTAATTTTCATGAACTAAGTTTGACTAATTACTCCTATTTCAAAATTATATTTTCTATCAACAACATCATAATAGATTCCTTTTTTATAATCCTTTTTTATACATATATCTTTATCATCATAAACCCTTTTAAGCGAAATAGTATTATTGTAGGTTGTATTTCCATTATTGTAGTCCTCTAACAAGATATAATCTTGCTTATAATCATCTATATCCCTTAAATCATATATATCATCACTTTTGCTTATTCCATAAAGTTGTTTTAAATTTTTATCAAATTTCTCATATCCCTCTTTAAATTTTCTATTTATTATATCTAATGCCAATTTTTCATTAAATAATTTATCATAAACATTATTGGCCCATTTAGTGTATTGGCTTATGGAAAATATACCTTGTTCTATTATTTCATATGTTAAATCTAATATTTTAGGCAATGTATTGTATGGTACAATTTGTGTATATCTATAAATATATATTTTGCCTAGTTTATCTTTAATTTTGCTCCTATTTACTCTTCCAAATCTTTGTATTAATGAATCTATTGGTGCATTATCAGTAAATAAAATATCAAAATCTATATCTAAAGAAATTTCTACCACCTGAGTAGCTACTAAAATAAAAAGTTCTTTATTTTTTAATTTCTCATATATTAAATTTTCTTTTTCTACTCTATCTTTTTTCTTAAATTGTGAATTATATAAAACTATATTCTCTATACCTTTACTTTTTAAAACGATGTAAGTTTTTATTGAAGATTTAATAGTATTCCTAACTACTAATATGTTTTTTCCTTCACTAAAATTATCTACTATATTATTTAAATCGTTATCTAGACTATTTTCAATTTTATATATATAATTTGCTTTTTTATTAAACATATTTTTATCAGTTATAACATGTAAATTTTGTATTTCTAACTTTTCTTTTATCTTATTTGGAATGCATGCACTCATTAAGCAATATGCAACTTTATATTCACTGCAAATTTCTAAAAATCTTTTCATAAATCCCATGAGTTTAAAATCATATGAATGTATTTCATCTATTACTATTACAGAATTCAAAAAGTTAAGCATAGCTATATTATATCTTCCTATATTCAAAAAGTATTTAAATAAACTATCTACTGTACATACTGTCATTCCCTTGTTAAAAGTTGCATTAAATAAAATGTTACTTTTAAATAACTCATCAACTATACCATTTTCAGACTCATATTTTTTTTCTAAAAGTATTTTTGAAGCACTGTGTATTAGTCCTGTATTTTCTCCAAATACTTCACTAGATCTTTCATATATTTTATTGGATGTTGTTTGAGTTGGAAGCGTGTATATTATTCTACTATGGCAATTTTTTAAATTATTTATTGCCCAAAAATATCCCCCTTCTGTTTTTCCTTCTCCTGTTGGTATTTCTACCATCAGGCTTCCTTCATATTTAGAAAGTTCTTGTTGAAAATTTTTTAAATTAAATTTTTTAGTTTCATTTTTTTTAGCTAACTTAATTCTCACTTCTTCTTTTTCTGGTATTTTATCAAATTTAATTTTAGGAAGTGTCTCATTAAATTTTGCAGAAGCAATCCAGTCAGCTAAATTTATAATTCCAAGAACATATGAATAAAGCCATCTTAGAGCTAACATCTCTTTATTTTTTATACGTTCAATATAATAATAGATAACTTTTATTTCTTTTTGTAACTCTGATAAACCAAATTCTTTGTATTTTAAATTATAAATACATTTTTTATTCATATACTTCTCATACATTTCTTTATATTTATAAAAAAATACTTTAGCCTCTTTAAAAAATGTATGCTTAAATTCTTTACTATCTATATATTTAAATGTACTATATTTATTAAAAATTGAATGATGTGTCAATATGCAAAGCATCAACATATTAATTTCTGTTTCTTCACTAAATTCAAAATCTGTTACTTTAATGAATAGGCTACATGAATATAATGCATGATAACTTTTTTTATTATTTAAAATCCCATATTTAAACTCTTCTGTTGCTTTTCCTATATCATGAAAATAAGCTATTAAGAATATTAAATCCTTAATTTTATCTTTACTAAATCCACTTTCTTCTGAAATGATATTTAGTTGTTCATCATTAATTAATTTTAAAGCTTCAGCAATAACCATTGTTGTGTGTTCTTCTAAATTCTGAAACCTTTTTTTATTTGTTTTTGAATCTGTTATTAGTTTTGCAATTGTTCCTTTCATTTATAATTAATGGCCCCTCTTCCAAAATAAAAATATATGTTACAATATAACTTTTCATAAAACATTTTGATTCTATGAATGTTTATTCATGCAACATATATCATGCAACACATATAATGTAGCTTTAATAAAATACTATTTTGTTATGATCACACTCATAACTTTCAGTTTCTTTTAGTTCAACAAAACAATTAATATACTCAACTTGCTTATACTCATCTTTATTTTTTCTTACAGTTCTATAATTTTCATCAAACTTAACTTCGTATTTTAATGGAACAATATTAGCTGTGGGCATTTCCATGTTTTCTTGTATATTTTTTATTTTAACTTCATAATAATAACCTTTATCCATAAAAACTGAATTAATAAAATTAGATTTATTTATATTCAATTGCAGATTTTTTTCAATATCATAAATTTTTACTATTTCATCATCTAATCCAAGTGAAGGAATGCATTTAGGTTCTAAAAGAGCGTTATAAATTTTATTACTCAATTCATCATCTTTTATCTTAAGATATATTGTATATTTTGCTTTAAATAATTTATCTCTTCTTATTATGCTACGTCCATGCATTCCACTTTTATTTTCTAATGTTTTATATGACCATAAATCTTTTGCCTTGCCTTGTATTGAGTCTATTACTACTGAAAGCTGAATCTTTTCTTCATTTAATAATTCATAATAGTAAGCTTCTGATTTTCTCATTATATTTGTAATCATTCCTACTATTGTAGTTTTAGGTGGTGCTAAAAAAGTCTTATGGTATGTTCTAAAAAATGGTATTCTAAAGGAATTAAAAATGCCTTCAATCCTAAACCTTATAACATTCATTCTTAATCAATTCCCATCTTTATAAAATCAAATGCCTCAGTTATTGAACAAATTTTAATATCTGCACTTAAAAATCCTTCTTCAATTTCTTTTTCATTAGAAAATATGTTTCTGGAAATTCCAACTATAATTTTATCAATAACAGATTTATTGTCTCTAATTTCATCTATTATAGATTTAAAATCTAAAGAATTATATTTATCAACATAAATGCTGTTTAATAAAAATGGATTACCAGTCTTCTGTTTTGCAATAACAACAAATTTAGGCGAAATATCTTCTAAGTTTCTTGATTGCTTGGCTCCACCATTTAAAAATCTTATTGCATCTATGAGGGTATTAATTCTATTTATCTTTTCTTTTTCTGAAAGCATAGGTGTAATTTCATACGTATATTCATTCACTTCATTGCCTATATTTTTTAAATCGATAATTATATTTCCTCTCATATAATTTAATGTATCAATTTCTACCTGAACAATATTTCCACTTTTTTTAGATTCATCTTTTACATATTGCTTTCTTGTTAAATAATCATAATATCCCTTATATGGCTGTATTGAAACCATAGGTGAAACCTTAACTGGTGACCATCTTCTCCCTCCTTTAGGTAACATATATCCAAATAAATCAAGATCGCAAAACTCTTTATACATTAATTGTTTATCATCAAACTTCTCTTTCTTCTTATCATAAATTTTATCATTTAACTCTAGAAAATTAGGATTTCCCTCTTCATTTACTGCACTTATTCTTTCCCCAAGTTGTCTCAATGTTTCTTTTAAATATCTTCTTTGAGCCTGCCCTGATATATACGCATACTCTTCTCCCTGATTATCTATAATTTTCTTTATTGGAATTATGTTTCCTCCCATTCCCTCACTACCATTTAAGGAGGCTAAATTTACCTTTGATATATACGAAATATTATAAAACATGTTAATTACCTACTTTCTCTTTACTTATTTTATATGTTACTGACTTATATTTATCTATGGAATAAATAGCAATATAATCTCTCACAATTTCCCAATTTTCTGGTTTTCTTTCTAGTTCAACAAATATTTCATCCATTATTTGATTAAATTCATTTTTAAATCTTGCAACATCTTGCTTTTTCAATACTGCAAATTTAAAATCTCTAAAATAACTAATTAATTGTTTATGATTTTTTATATTTCTTAACTTAAATAGTAAATCTTTATCCTCTATAGTCCCACAAAATACCCCTATCTTTTCACCTATTTCCTTTGCTTTGCTGTGTAAACTCATTATTTCTCCACCTCTTCCAATTTCCTGTAAATATAAATTTTCAAATTCATAAAGCGTATTTCCAAGTCCAATTGTATTGTTTCTTAAAATTTTAAATGAAACTTCATAATATACATCTCTTAAATTTATAAATTTAAGTATATTTTCACAAAATCTTTTTATGTATAAATTAACTTTTTCTTTAGGTGCTTTTGACATTGTAATTGCAGTAATTAAATATGAAAAATATTTAAATAACGTAGAATCATTCTTAGTTTTTGTCTCTATTAATTTTTTTAAAAACATAATTACCTTGTATGATTTTGTATATTCTTCAAAAGTCGACTTCATATCTCCATCTTCTGTATACGTAACTAAATTCATTTTAGATATACTGTTATATAATTTTTTCTGCTGTTTTTGTATTTTATCTATATTTAAGAGTTCATATTCTGTTGCAATATTAAAAACATATGACTCTATATACATAAAAAATTTTAATTCAAATTCTACTATACTATTTGAAATATAGAAATTCTGATTTTGTATACCATCATTACTTAATTTTTTATAAACATCCACATTGGTAGGTATAGTTTTAAAATTGCCACCTTTTTTATCTTTAACCTTCAGTGGATTATCAGTTATATTTTTAAATAAATCTCTTTTTATTTCTAATAATGATAATAAATCAAATGAATTTACATATATGAAATATGATGAATTATAAAATCGTTTAACTTTTACTCCACACCAATAAATAAGTGCATCCCATTTATCTATATAATTATCTTTATTAATAAGCATATCTCTAAAACATTTACCACCGTCTTCAAATTGGTGTATTTTAGAATCAACTTTTAATTTATCTCCCTTAATTAAATAATCCATATAACGTTCAAAAGCTTCATCTCTTGTCATTATTAATGGTATTCTACATTTGCTATTAACTTTAAAGTCTGTTCCTTTTCTAAATAGTTTACTATCCTCTTTAATATTTGACTCACTTAGTGGATATTTTTCAGCAAATTTCATATAAATATTAAATAATTCTTCTGTTGTTTTTTCTAATTCTTTTAGAGTAATGTATTCATACAAGTTCTTTACATCATTCCCTGTTGACTTTCCCTTAATATCATATTTCTCACTATAAATAAAATTTTCATTATACTTATCCCAATATAATCTTTTATTTTGAGTTTGAAAAACTATTTCATTATTAGTAAGAAATCCTTTAAAAATTTCATTGTAATAATTATCAATCTGATTTTTAGGTATTTTTAAAGCTAATTTGCTATTTGTTAATTCATATTTAATTTCTTCTATATTAACTTCATCCAAATATAATTTTAAATTTACTAATCCATTGTTATAAAAAACATCTTTCTTATAGAATTCTTTTACTAATATATCCTCCTTCATATCCATAATCACCTCCTGTCAGTTATAGAATATCCAGCTCCCAATATGGAATTTTTTTCAGCAAGTCCTGCTCCTAATATAGTAAAAGCTAATTTTTGAGATTTTTCATCTTCATTTACTTTTATTTTAAATTTATTTCCTAATAATGTTTTTCCTTTATATCTATATGGTATTGGTTTATTATTTAATATCTTTAATTTTTCAATAAAATAGTCTTCAGTCTTCCCAATCTCTTCTCCAAAGAAAAACCTGTATTTTTTTTCAGCATTTGCATGAAGTCGTTTAACTAAAGTTAAAATATCCATACTATATAACCATGGTTTACTATCTACTGTTATAATAGCAGGTGTTACTGTTTTTAAAAAAGTTATTTGTTTCTTATCTATTTCTTTTATTTCTATTGAAATTATTTTTAAATCATTGCTTTCATAGTTATCTAAACAGCACTTAAGTTTACTAATAATATTTTCATCAAAACCTCTTATATTAAATATATAAATTCTATTTTCTTTATATATACCATCTTTTTCAATAGGAAAGAAATTATCAAAAACATATTTATATAGTTTTTCTTCATGGTATTCTTTTAATTTAGAATCTCTTAGCATTGCATAACTTATGTTTTTTCCAATAATCTCACTACTTTGTGTAAATTTTATGTTTGTTTTTAGCAAGGTGGTAAGCGTTAATTCAGTATACCTCATAGTTTCATCTCCTATTTATTTATAAAATATTTATATATTAACATTTCTTTTAAGTTACCTTTACATATTAATAACTTTAATACATCTCATGTTAATGT
>NZ_JAMQHY010000060.1:0-30943 GCF_023845705.1 Clostridium sp. ZBS15 | reverse complement strand
TAAACAAGTTTACACTATCTAAAAATAATGGGGGGACTATTTATGAAATATAATGTGACTGTAATACCAGGGGATGGGATAGGCCCTGGTATAGTAACAGAAGCTATAAAAGTATTGAACGTAGTGGGGAAAAAGTTTGGACATGTATTTGAATATGAATATGTAATGGCTGGAGGATGTTCTATTGATAAAACTGGAGAAGCTCTTCCAAAGGAAACTCTAGATATATGTAAAAAAAGTGATGCTGTTTTGTTAGGTGCTGTGGGGGGACCAAGATGGGATAATCCAGATGCAAAGGTTAGACCTGAACAAGCATTATTAGGATTAAGAAGTGGAATGAATCTTTATTGTAACTTAAGACCAGCAGTATTATATGAACCTCTTAAAAATGCATCACCACTTAAAGATGAAATAGTTAAAAATGGAATAGATATTGCTATTGTAAGAGAGCTAACAGGAGGTATTTATTTTGGTGAAAGAGGAAGAGAAGAATTAGAAGGCGTAGAATCAGCTTATGATACAGAAAGATATAGCACTGTTGAAATAAAGAGAATAGTTAAAATTGGATTTGAAACAGCAATGAAGAGAAATAAAAAATTAACATGTGTTGATAAGGCAAATATACTTGAAACTTCTAGACTTTGGAGAAAAGTAATTGGGGAAATCTCAAAAGATTATCCAGAAGTTAATGTTAATTATTTATATATAGATAATGCATCAATGCAACTTGTAAAAGATCCAACTCAATTTGATGTAATTGTAACTTCTAATATGTTTGGGGATATTTTATCTGATGAGGCTAGTATGATTACAGGATCTATTGGAATGTTACCATCAGCATCATTAGGTGATGGGACTTTAGGAATGTATGAACCAATTCATGGTAGTGCACCTGATATAGCAGGTAAAGGAATTGCAAATCCATTAGCAACAATATTATCTGCAGCCATGATGCTTAGATATAGTTTTAATTTAGAAAGTGAAGCAAAGCTAATTGAAAGTTCAGTGTTATCAGTTTTGGAAGATGGTTATAGAACTGGAGATATAATGAGTGAAGGAAAAATTAAAGTTGGAACTAATGAAATGGGAGATTTAGTTTGTAAAAAAATAAATAAGGGGGAATAGTGATTTATGAAGAGTGATGTTATAAAAAAAGGTCATGGAAAAGCAGCTCAAAGATCACTTCTTAAGGCTTTAGGATTAACAAATGAAGAAATTTCAAGACCTATTATAGGAATAGTTTCATCACAAAATGAGATTATTCCAGGTCATATGAATCTTGATAAAATAACTGAAGCTGTTAGAAAAGGAATTTTAATGTCTGGTGGTACGCCACTTGTTATACCTACAATTGGGGTGTGTGATGGTATAGCAATGGGACATGAAGGAATGAAATATTCTTTAGTTACAAGAGAACTTATAGCAGATTCTATTGAGTGTATGGCTAAAGCCCATGCTTTTGATGCATTAGTCTTAATTCCAAATTGCGATAAAATTGTGCCGGGTATGGTTATGGGTGCTTTAAGAGTTAATGTTCCATCAGTTGTTATAAGTGGGGGACCAATGCTTGCAGGAAAACATAAAGGAAAAGATATTTCTTTAACTACAATGTTTGAAGCTGTTGGATCATATGAAAATGGAACAATGGATGAAAAGGAATTATGTGATTTAGAAGAGTGTGCATGTCCGACATGTGGTTCATGTTCAGGAATGTTCACAGCTAATTCTATGAATTGTTTATGTGAAGTATTAGGTATAGCGTTACCTGGAAATGGAACTATACCAGCAGTTTTTTCTGAAAGAATAAGACTTGCTAAAAAAGCTGGAATGGCTGTTATGGATATGTTAAAAAATGATATTAAACCAAGAGACATTATAAATGAAAGAAGTATTATGAATGCACTTAAAGCTGATATGGCACTTGGATGTTCAACTAATAGTGTGCTTCATATAACAGCAATAGCAAATGAAGCAAAGGTTGATATGAATTTAGATATAATAAATGATTTATCATCAAAAACACCAGATCTTTGTAAGTTGGCACCAGCTTCAAATATTCATATTGAGAATTTGTATGCAGCAGGTGGAATTACTGCAATCATGAATGAACTCTCTAAGAAAGATATTTTAGATTTAGACTGTATTACTGTTACAGGAAAAACACAAGGGGAAAATATTAAAGGGGTAACAGTTAAAGACTATGAAGTCATTAGACCAATAGATAATCCGTATAGCGAAAATGGAGGAATAGCAATACTTAGAGGAAACTTAGCTCCAGATGGTGCAGTTGTAAAAAGAGCAGCAGTTTTACCGAAGATGTTAGTTCATGAAGGACCAGCTAGAGTATTTAATTCAGAAGAGGAAGCAAATTCAGCAATTTTTAATAAAAAAATAAATCAAGGTGATGTAATTGTAATAAGGTATGAGGGACCTAAAGGGGGACCTGGAATGAGAGAGATGCTTCAGGCAACAGCAGCAATTGCAGGTATGGGACTTGATGATTCTGTTGCACTTATAACTGATGGAAGATTTAGTGGAGCTACTAGAGGTGCATCTATAGGACATGTTTCTCCAGAAGCAGCATCTGGTGGAATGATTGGATTAATAGAAAATGGAGATATTATTTCAATAGATATAAATAATGCAAAATTAGAAGTTAAATTAAGTGACGAAGAAATTCAAAGAAGAAAACTTAAATTTAAACCACTAGAACCAAAAGTAAAGGATGGATACTTATCTAGATATGCAAAGCTTGTAAGCTCTGCCAGTGAAGGTGCAATATTAAAGTAATGTTCTATGTTTTAACAAAGCGTTGATACATGCATAAGCAAAGTGGCATTGTATGTATCAATGCATATTTTCAAAACATAGTTAAATTAATACGCAAATAGCAATAAGTATAAAGCAAAGGGGTGAATAAAATGTTATTAACGGGGGCTGAAATATTGATAAAGTCTCTTGTTGATGAGGGTATAGACACAGTTTTTGGATACCCTGGAGGGGCTGTTTTAAATATATATGATGAATTATATAAATATAAGGAGAAAATTCGTCATGTTTTAACTTGTCATGAACAAGCAGCTGCACATGCTGCAGATGGATATGCAAGGGCAACTGGTAAAGTTGGAGTATGTATAGCAACATCAGGACCAGGAGCTACAAACTTGGTTACAGGAATAGCAACAGCTTATATGGATTCAATTCCTATGGTAGCTATCACAGGAAATGTAGCTAAACCACTTCTTGGTAAAGATAGTTTTCAAGAAGTAGATATAGCTGGAATTACAATGCCTATTACAAAGCATAATTATATTGTAAAAAATATAGAAGATCTTCAAGAGGTAATAAGAGAAGCATTTTATATAGCTGAAGAAGGTAGAAAAGGTCCTGTTTTAATAGATATACCAAAAGATATAACATCTAATAAAACAGAATATAAAAAATTGATTCCTAAAAAAATAACTAAGGGAATAGATAAGATAAAAGAAGGTTCATTTCATGAGGCTATAAATTATATAAATAATTGTAAAAAACCATTTATATATGCTGGGGGCGGAATTGTTTCTTCTGAGGCAACAGAGGAATTAATAAAGTTTTCAGAAAAAATAGGAGCACCTGTATCTACTTCTTTAATGTGTACTTCTGAATTTCCATTTGATCATAATTTATATACAGGAATGATTGGGATGCATGGGACAAAAGCATCAAATATAGGTGCGACTCAATGTGATTTATTAATAGTATTAGGAGCAAGATTTAGTGACAGAGTTATAAGTGATCAAAATCATATTAAAAATGCAAAAATAATTCATATAGATATAGATCCAGCAGAAATAAATAAAAATATAAAAGTAGATTCATCAATAATTGGAGATTTGAAATATGTATTAAATAAATTAATACCGTTAGTAGAAAAAAAGGAAAATAAAGAATGGATTAATTTTATAGATTCTCTTAAAGGAGAAAAGCACATAGATGAAAGCAACAATGGGGAATTAACACCAAAGTTTTTATTTGATAAGCTGAATAAACTAAATGATAGTAGTTTTATAATTACTACTGAAGTTGGACAACATCAAATGTGGGCTTCTCAGTATTTTAATTATACTAATAGAAGAAGTTTCTTAAGTTCTGGTGGACTTGGAACTATGGGGTATGGCTTTGGAGCTGCTATAGGTGCTCAAATAGGTAAGCCTAATAAAAAAGTATTTAATATTGCTGGAGATGGAAGCTTTGGTATGAATTGCAATGAGATGGCTACAGCAGTTAAAAATAAATTACCATTAGTAGTTATAGTTATGAATAATAATGCACTGGGAATGGTAAGGCAATGGCAAACATTATTTTATGAAAAAAGATATTCAGAGACGACTTTAGATAGGCAAACAGATTATGTTAAGCTTGCAGAAGCTTTTGGTGCTAAGGGGTTTAGGGTTGAAAAAAGAGAAGATCTTGAAGAGACTTTAAAGAAAGCAATTGCCTCAAAAGAACCTGTTTTAATAGATTATGTAATAAGCAATGATAAAAAAGTTTTTCCTATGGTTGCACCTGGTGCACCCATTAATCAACTTATAAGTGAAGAAGATATAAATTAAATAATTAGGGGGACGTTAAAATGACAAAAATGTATTATGAAAAAGACACAGATTTAAATTTATTAAAAGGAAAGACTATTGCAGTAATAGGCTATGGTAGTCAAGGGCACGCTCATGCATTAAATGCTAAAGAATCAGGATGTAATGTAATTATAGGTTTATATGAAGGTAGTAAATCATGGGCTAAAGCAGAAGCACAAGGGTTTGAAGTGTTTAGCACAGCTGAGGCAGCAAAAAAAGCTGATATAATCATGATTCTTATAAATGATGAATTACAAGCAGCAATGTATAAGAAGGATATTGCACCAAATCTTGAAGCAGGAAATATGTTAATGTTTGCTCATGGTTTTAATATTCATTTCGATCAAATAACAGCACCTAAGGATGTTGATGTAACAATGATTGCTCCAAAAGGACCGGGACATACAGTAAGAAGTGAATATCAATTAGGTAAAGGAGTTCCTTGTCTTGTAGCAGTGCATCAAGATGCAACTGGTAAGGCTTTAGAAACTGCACTTGCATATGCAAATGCAATTGGTGGAGCAAGAGCTGGTGTGCTTGAAACAACATTTAGAACAGAAACAGAAACTGATTTATTTGGGGAACAAGCAGTTCTTTGTGGTGGTGTTTGTGCTCTTATGCAAGCGGGTTTTGAAACATTAGTAGAGGCCGGATATGATGAAAGAAATGCTTATTTTGAATGTATCCATGAAATGAAATTAATAGTAGATCTTATTTATCAATCAGGTTTTGCTGGAATGAGATATTCAGTTTCAAATACAGCTGAATATGGTGATTATATTACAGGATCTAAGATAATCACTGAAGAAACTAAGAAGACTATGAAGAAAGTACTTAAGGATATTCAAGATGGAACTTTTGCAAAAGATTTCTTATTAGATATGTCTGAAGCTGGAGGACAAGCTCACTTTAAAGCAATGAGAAAATTGGCAGCAGAACATCAATCAGAAGCAGTTGGTAGTGAAATACGTAAACTTTATTGTTGGAATAATGAAGACAAACTAATAAATAACTAATAAATTATATTAAGATGCAATATGGTTAGAAGAAGAACATAAATTTTTATCACAATTTTATGCACAGTTTTTGTAGATAACAATTTCATTTATTAAAAAAGTGTGGATAACTTTAAAAAATGTGGATTCATTAAATTTGAATCCACATTTTTATTTTACCCCTGGGGTGTAAAATTTTCCAAAAGTTAGATTCATAAATATATATTTATACGAAACTTATTTTATGCAAGCGCTTTTATTTATCATATAAAAATATTGACTACTTTATGTTATAATAGTTACTAATAACATATAAGAAAATTTTGGGGAATTTATATATGAATTATGTTTATATTTTAGAATGTTCAGATAATACTTTATATACTGGATGGACAAATGATTTAGAGAAGAGAATAAAAATGCATTCTTCAGGAAAAGGGGCAAAATATACAAGAGGGAGAACTCCAGTTAAACTTTTGTATTATGAAATCTTTGAAGATAAAAAAGAGGCTATGAGAAGAGAATATAAAATAAAAAGGTTAACGAGATTACAAAAGCAAGAATTAATAAAAACAAAATAACATATTTTAAGAATAGAGAATTTGGAGGATGTTATGAAGGTTACTATAAAAGAGGTTGCTAAAGAAGCAAATGTTTCAGCTTCAACTGTATCTAGAGTATTATCAGATAGCAGTCAGATTAGTGAAGAAACTAAAAGTAAAGTAAGAGAAGCTGTTAAAAAGTTAAAATATAAACCTAATGCAATAGCTAGAAGCTTAGCAAATAATAAAACAAGAATAATAGGTGTAATACTTCCCAATGAAGCACAAGATTTATTAACAAATCCATTTTTCATTCAAGCAATGAAAGGTATGAGTGTATATGCTCAAAGTAAGAATTATTATATTACTTATGCATTTAGCAAAGATGAAGCACACGAAGCACACCATGTAAAGGATTTTATAAGTAGTAATTTGGTAGATGGAATTTGTTTATTAAGAGCTAAATCTGATGATAGCAATATAAAATATTTAAAAGAAACAGGTTTTCCATTTGTTGTTATTGGTAGACCAGAAGAAACTGATGGAATTTTATGGGTAGATAATGATAACTTTAAAGCGACGTATGATTTGGTTAATAATTTAGCTAAGCGAGGAAAGAAAAAAATAGCTTTTTTAGGGGCTAGAAAAGAATGGAATTTAACTAAAGATAGAGTAAACGGATTTAAAGTATCATGCCAAATGAATGGAATTAATATAAAAGAACAATATATAATAATTAAAGAAGAATTTACTGAGCAAGAGGGAATTGAAGCTACAAAAGAACTATTGAAATATGGAATTCCTGATGCTATTGTAGCAGAAGATGATATGATGGCTTTTGGTGCATTGAAAGTCTTTAAAGAAAAAAATTTAAAAGATATTTCTATCATAGGATTTAATAACACACAATTAGCTGAATTTCAAAATCCACCGTTAGCATCTGTTGATATAAATGCATATGAACTAGGATATTATGCATCTAAAATACTAATAGATTCTTTAGAAAGTAATAATAAAGAGGTAGATCATTATATAATTGATACTAACTTAGTAATTAGAGATTCAATAAAATAATAAATTTTATTGAATCATATATAACAATTTGCAACCGATTGCGAAGAAATCCTTTGTAATTATGAGAAAAAATATGAAAACTAAAGAATTATATATAATTTTTATCTTAAAAAGAAAAAAATTCTTTTGTAATCGGTTATAAAAATTGATATAATCAAAATACAAAAGTGAAGAAAATACCTAGATTTAAATACAAATGATAAATTTAAGTTACTAAGAATGTAATTAGACAGTGGCTTTGTTAGTATATAAAATGAGTCATTTAATTTTTATATTTTATGCAACCGATTGCGAAAGGAATGTATTTATTAATGAAAAAAAATTGGTGGAAAGAAGCAATAGGTTATCAAATTTATCCTAGAAGCTTTAAAGATTCTAATGGGGATGGAATTGGTGATTTAAGAGGAATAATATCTAAGTTAGATTATTTAAAAGACTTAGGAATAGATGTAATCTGGATATGTCCAATGTACAAGTCTCCTAATGATGATAATGGATATGATATAAGTGATTATCAAGATATAATGGAAGACTTTGGAACAATGAGTGATTTCGATGAATTATTAACAGAAGTTCATAAAAAAGGTATGAAATTAATTATTGACTTAGTTATCAATCATACTAGTGATGAACATAAGTGGTTTATAGAATCTAAGTCATCTAAAGATAGTCCTAAAAGAGATTGGTATGTTTGGAAAGAAGGCAAAGATGGTGCTGAACCTAACAATTGGGAAAGTATATTTAAAGGTTCTGCATGGGAATATGATGAAAATACAGAAGAATATTTCTTACATCTATTTTCAAAAAGACAACCTGATTTAAATTGGGAAAATCCTGATGTTAGAAACGAACTATATAAAATGGTAAATTGGTGGTTAGACAAAGGAATTGATGGATTTAGAGTTGATGCTATAAGTCATATTAAAAAAGATCAAACTTTCGAAGACATTAAAAGTCAAGGAAATGAAAGATATGTATCTTCATTTGAAAAGCACATGAATTTTCCAGGTATACATAGATTTTTAGCTGAACTTGCAGATAAGACTTTTGAAAATTACGATATTATGACTGTTGGTGAAGCTAATGGAGTTGATTCTGAAGAAGCAGAACTTTGGGTTGGCGAAGAAGATGGAAAATTTAATATGGTATTTCAATTTGAACATCTTGATTTATGGGATTATGATTCAGATTCTAAATTATCAGTCGTAGGTTTAAAGAAAGCTTTAACAAAATGGCAAAATAATCTAAATGGTGTTGGCTGGAATGCATTATTTATAGAAAATCATGATATTCCAAGGGTTGTTTCAACTTGGGGAAATGATAAAAATTATAGGGTAGAATGTGCTAAAGCATTAGGTTTAATGTATTTTATGCAGCAAGGAACTCCTTTTATTTATCAAGGACAAGAACTTGGTATGACCAATGTTAAATTTGAAAACATAAATAAATATAATGATATTAAATCGGTAAATATATTTAATGAGAGAGTGGAATCAGGGATTTCAGAAGAAGAAGCACTTAAAGAAATATGGGCAATATCAAGAGATAATTCACGTACTCCAATGCAATGGGATAATAGTGAAAATGCTGGATTTTCAAATAATAAACCTTGGATAGATATTAACTCAAATTATAAAGAAATTAATGTTGAAGCACAGTTAAGAGATTCTAATTCAGTATTAAATTTCTATAAAAAAATGATACATACTAAAAAGAATAGCGAAACTTTAAGCTATGGTGAATATAAACTTATCTTAGATGAAGATGAAAATATATATTCATATATTAGAATTTTGGGTGATAAGAAATATATGATAATATGCAATTTATCAGATAATGAAAATTTATATAAATATGAAAAAGAAACATTAAAATTTGAAAACTTAATTTTATCAAATTACGAAGTAGATAAACATGATGAAATTAGTAGTATAAATTTAAAACCATGGGAATGTAGATTATATAGATTAATGTAGTAATGAATCTATTATGGGATAAGGGTATTGAGAAAAAATAATTATAATAAGGATAGGTGAAGAGTAATGGAAGGAAAGAGAGAAAAACTATTTTCATTTGAATTTTGGCAAAAGTTCGGTAAAGCACTTATGGTTGTTGTTGCTGTAATGCCAGCAGCAGGATTAATGATTTGTCTTGGAAAATTAATAGGAATGTCTGGAGATTTAGCTTTAATGCAAACCATTGCAAGAGTTGTTGAAGACTTAGGTTGGGGTATTATTGGTAATTTACACATTCTATTTGCAGTTGCAATTGGTGGATCTTGGGCAAAAGAACGTGCAGGTGGAGCATTTGCAGCATTAATAGCATTTATACTTACTAATCGTATTACAGGAGCTATTTTTGGAGTTAGTTCAGCAATGTTAGCGGATAAAACTGCAACAGTAACATCACTTTTTGGAAAACAATTAATAGTTGGAGATTATTTTACATCTATACTTGGAGCACCAGCTCTAAATATGGGAGTTTTCATTGGAATTATTTCAGGGTTTTTAGGAGCCACATTATATAACAAGTATTATAACTTTAATAAATTACCTAATGCATTATCATTCTTCAATGGTAAACGTTTTGTTCCTTTTGTAGTAATTGTAGGATCAGTAGTTATGGCAATAGCACTTTCAATTATATGGCCATTTGCTCAATCAGGATTGAATGCCTTTGGTGTATGGCTTGCAGCATCTAAAGATACAGCGCCAATATTATCACCATTTGTATATGGATGTTTAGAACGTTTACTATTACCATTTGGATTACATCATATGCTTACAATACCAGTAAACTATACTGAATTAGGCGGGGTTTATACTATTTTAACTGGAGCTAATGCTGGACATGTTATAGCTGGTCAAGATCCATTATGGTTTGCATGGATATCAGACTTAATAAATTTAAAGGGTGGAGGAGATATGTCTTCATATAATAATTTATTAACAACAGTTACACCAGCAAGATTTAAGTATGGTCAAGTAGTTCTTTCAAGTGCTTCATTAATAGGGGTTGCACTTGCAATGTATAAGAATGTTGATGAAGATAAGAAGCATAAATATAAATCAATGTTTTTATCAGCAGGACTTGCAGTATTTTTAACAGGGGTTACAGAACCAATAGAATTTATGTTTATGTTTGTATCACCAATTCTTTATGGAGTATATGCAGTTATAACAGGTATAGGATTTGCTTTAGCAGATATTATTAGCGTAAGAATACAAGCTTTCGGATTTGTTGAATTTTTAACTCGTGTACCTATGTTCGTAAGAGCAGGTTTATCAATGGATTTAGTTAACTTTGTAATTAGTGGGGTTGCATTCTTCTTCTTAAATTACTTTACATTTAATTTCTTAATAAAGAAATTTAAGATTGCTACTCCAGGAAGAAGAGGAAATTATATAGATTCAGAAGAAGATGAATCTTCAAAAAACTCATCAAATTCAAATACATCAGGTGATGAATTAGCAGTAAAAATAATTTCATTATTAGGTGAAAGAGAAAATATTGTAGATGTTGATGCTTGTATGACTCGTTTAAGGGTAACAGTAAAAGACAAAGCTTTAGTTTCTGATGAAAAAGATTGGAAGAAAAATGGAGCTCTTGGTTTAGTAATAAAAGATAAAGGGATACAAGCAATATATGGACCAAAAGCTGATGTTTTAAAGTCAAATATTCAAGATATATTAGGAGTGTAGTAAAGTGAAGTTATTAACTTTAAATTGTCATTCTTGGCAAGAAGAGAATCAAATAGATAAAATAAAGTATTTAGCTAAAATAATAAGGGAAAAAGATTATGATGCAATGGCATTTCAAGAAGTAAGTCAATCTATTGATGCAAAAAGTATTGATGGTAATCTAAAAGTGGATAACTTTGCAGTATTATTACAAAAAGAATTAGTTAAAAATAATGTTAATTATAATTTCTTTTGGGATTTTTCCCATATAGGTTATGAAAAATATGAAGAAGGTTTAGCTATATTTACTAAACATAATATAATTAATGAAAAATCATTTTTTATAAGTAAAGGAACAGATAGAGAGTATTGGAATACTAGAAAAATTGTAAAAGTCACATTTAAGTATAATAATGAAAATATAGATCTTTATTCTTGTCATCTAGGATGGTGGGAAGATGAAGAAGAGCCATTTAAACATCAAGTGAAAAAATTATTAGAAGAAAATGTTTCTAATAATATAACATTCTTTATGGGTGATTTTAATAATAATGCGTTTATAAGAAATGAAGGATATGATTATTTACTTAATAAAGGTCTAATTGATACATTTAATATATCAAAAGAAGCTGATAGTGGAATTACAGTCAAAGGGAAAATAGATGGTTGGGATGAAAATAAAGATAAATTAAGATTAGATCTGATTTTAAGTAATAAAAAGTTAGATGTTATAACATCTAAAGTAATATTTAATGGAATAAACAAAGATGTAATATCTGATCACTACGGTGTTGAAATTAGCCTAAACTTATAAATTAAAATAAATGAAAAATAAGACGAATGATTTCATCCGTCTTATTTTTTTTCTATTTTTTGCATTATATCGTATAGCTTTGATACACAATCACTTAATGCGTATAAATCATCATCATCTAAAATTTCAATTTTACTTGCCAATTTAGCTTTTGCAGCATTTCTGAATTTTTCAAATATATCTAATGCCTTTGCAGTTAATTCAACTCTAAGTATTCTTCTATCTTTAGAATCTGGATATCTATTAACTAGACCGTATTCTATAAGCTTATCTATTATGGGTGTCATATTAGATTTAGATATACCTAAATTACTAGCTATTTGAGATATTGGTGAAGAATTTGATTTATGAAGATATAGAATTACTTTTGTATGAGACGGTGGCATAGGAAATTCATTCATATAATCTTCAACTTCTTTTGGTGGTTTAGGAAAATTTTTTATAAACTCATTTTCACTAAATATATTATTTTTAACTAAAAATAAAAAAGTTAATAAAGAATCGGAAATTTTATCTAAATCTTGTTTATGCATTAATTTAACTCCTTAATATGCGTTCATACGTTATAGTATAAAATAAATTATAAACTAATAACCATTTATATACAAGATAGAAAAGTTATTGACTTAGAATAATTATAAATTTATAATTAATTATATTTTATCAATTAATACTAATGTTTATAAATTTTAACTGTATAGATTAAAAGGTTAGGGAGTAGGGAGGAATTTTTAAAAAAATTGTAGAAATTATTTTAATTAAAGGCTCTGTTTTAGCAGGGTGTTGATATATGCATAAGCAAAGTGGGCGGAGTAATTGAACTTTGACAATAATCATTAAGGATTGTCAAAGTCCAATTACAATGCCACTTNNACACATTTAAAACAGAGCCTAATTAAAAAATGACATTGAAAGGTTGGAGGCAATAAGTATGAAAAAATATTTAGCATTATTATTAATATTTAATATGATGTGGCTAGTTGGATGTGGAAACAAAGATGTAGCAAAACAACAAGAAAAATCCATAGCGGTATCGGTTAAAAAATCAAAAAATAGCGAGATAGAAAATAAGAATATGTTTACAGGTACTACTAAAGTAGCAACTGAAACCTCTATTACAACAGAAATGGCTGGAACAATAGAAAAAACATATGTGTCACTTGGACAAGAAGTTAAGAAGGGGGATATACTTTTGACTTTAAAAGGTGATGATGTTAATAATAGTGTTAGTCAAGCAAAAGCAGCATTGGATTTAGCACAAGCAAATTATAATAATACTACAAGTGGAAGTATAGAAAGCCAAACAAATCAATTAGAAAATTCGGTGAAACTTGCTCAATTACAATATGATGAAGCAAAAAGAAATTATGATATGTATACTGCATTGTATCAAGGAGATGCAATAAGTGAAGATCAATATAAAAAAATAGAGCTTAGCTTAAATCAAGCTAAACAACAATTAGATATAGCTCAAAAATCATATACAACAACAACTGAAAAAAATATTCCTGAGTTACAAGAATTAGCAGAGAAACAATTAGAACAAGCTAAAGTATCATATGATGTAGCAGCAAGTAATTTAAATAAACTTACATTAGTATCACCAGTTGATGGTGTAATTACAGCTAAAAATTGTGATTCAAATGAAATGATTAGTCAACAACAACCAGCATTTATTGTTTCTAGTCCAAATACCTTAGAAGTAAATATAAATGTAGCTCAAGCTGATATAAATAAATTTTCAGCAGGACAAGATGTAGAAGTTATAATAGATGGACAAACTATTAATGGTAAAGTTGAATATGTGCCTTTAGTTGTGGATTCACAGACTTCTTTATACCAAATAAAAATATTAATAGATAATTCATCAAATGCTTTAAAAGCAGGAATGTCAGCAGAAGTTAATTTGAGTCTAGAAAAGAATGAAAACACAATAACTATTCCTAAAAAAGCTTTATTTGAAGAGGATGGTAAGAAATATTTATACATAGTAAATGATGAAACTAGAGCTATAAAAACAGCAGTAGAAACAGGGATAGAGACATCAACAGATGTTGAAATTAAATCTGGAATTAATTCTGATGATACAGTAGTCGTTGGAGGAATAACACTTATAACTGATGGAAGTAAAGTATTTCCTGTAGAAAAGGAGGACTAAGATTATGAATTTAACTAAAACTTCAGTTAAACGTCCTCTTACAATAATAATGGTATTTTTGGTTGTTATTATGTTTGGTTATATAGGCTATTTGAAGATGCCAGCTAACTTAATGCCGGATATAGAAATACCAGTAGTAATGGTAACAACGCAATGGGCAGGAGCTGGTCCTGAAGATATAGATGAACAAATAAGTGAAAAAATTGAAGAAAAATTATCAGCAATATCTAATGTTAAAAAGACTGTTTCTATGTCTCAAGAAAGTGTTTCAATGGTTGTGGCACAATTTGAATATGGAACAGATTTAAATGAAATATTGAATGATGTAAGATCAAAGGTAGATTCTGTGCAATCAACTTTACCTGATGATGTTACAAAGTCTACTGTTCTTAAAATGGATATGAATGCGCAAGCAATATCTCAATTAGTTATCTCTGGTGGACACAGCTCGGAAGCACTAATGAAATATGCAGAAGATACTATTCAATCTAAAATTGAATCAGTAGCTGGAGTTACTGAAGCAGGAATTAATGGTGGAGATAAATCGCAAGTAAATATAACTGCTGATCCTGCTATTTTATCAAATTATGGAGTTAGTTTGCAGACTATAAAAAATACTTTATCAGCTACTAATAAAACTTTTCCATATGGTTCAATAATTCAAGGTGAAGATAAAATAGTCTTAAGAGGTATTGATGAATTAAATTCGTTAGAAGATGTAAAACAAGTTCAAATACCAGTAAGTGGTGGAAAAACTGTTAGATTAGATAAGATCTGTGATGTTGATTATGGATTTGCTGAGAAACAAGCTATATATAGATATAATGGTCAAAATAGTTTAGTAATAGATATACAGAAACAGCAAGATGCAAATACTGTACAAGTTATGAAGGATGTTCATAAAACAGTAGAAAAACTTAATTCAGAAAATCCTGAATATAAAATTGAAGTAGTTAATGACTCTAGTGAATACATAAATGATTCAATTAAAAGTGTAATGCAAAATCTTGCTATAAGTGCTGTTATTGCGTTTTTAGTAATTTTTCTTTTCTTAAAAAATATGAGAGCATCATTAGTTGTTGCTATTGCAATTCCTACATCAATAATAGGTGCTATTGCATTACTTTATTTTACAGGTGAAACTCTTAACATGGTAACACTAGGTTCACTTGTAATAGCCGTAGGTATGGTTGTTGATAATGCAACGGTTATTATAGAAAATATATTTCAATATAGGAGAGATACTGTATTAGATATTGATGATTGTTCTATAAAAGGTGCTCAAACTGTAACAAATGCAATTGTAGCATCAACATTAACAACAGTAGCTATATTTTTACCAATTTTATTTACTGAAGGATTTACTAAGATAATGTTTGGTGCTTTAGCGAAGACACTTATATATGCATTGTCATTATCTTTAATAGTAGCAATAACATTGGTTCCTAGTATTTTTGCTAAATTAAGTAAAGGTGAAAATGCTAAAAAACTTGTTGAAAAACAATCACCTATTTTTGATAAAATTAGTGAAAGATATAGAAGTATATTGAAAATCTCTTTAAATCATAAAAAGATAGTTGTATTTATAAGTATTTTATTATTTATTGGGTCTATATTTGGAGCAGCATTTATAGGTGTTGATTTTATGGCATCAACAGATGAAGGAAAATTAAGTATATCTATAAGTTTGCCAGAAGGTCTTGAATTAAATGCTAGTGACTATTATGTATCTATGGCAGAAAATAAAATTGCAGATATTCAGGAAATAAAAACTACTATGACAACTTTGTCTTCAGGATCGAACTCTAGTAGTGGTACAAGTGCTAATATATCTGTAGAGTTAGTTCCTGAAAAGGAAAGAAAGAAATCTACAGAGGATATAGAAAAAGAAGTTGTTGAAAGAATGGCCACTTTGCCTGATTGTGAAATAAAAGTTAATATGAGTAGTAGCATGGTTGGTGGTTCAGATGGAGTTTCACTTGAACTAAAAGGACCAGATATAGATGTTTTAGAAGAAATAGCAAAACAAGCAGAAGTAAAATTAAATTCATTAAATGGATTTAGAAATGTAACAACGTCTTTAGCTGATACAACAAAAGAAGCACAATTTAAAATAGATAAGGATAAAGCTCAACAATACGGTATAAATACATCAGGAATAGCTGGTTTGTTACGTACAGCAATAAATGGGGATTCTGTAACAACAGCTACAATAGATGATTATAAAGTTGATGTTAATTTAAAATTTCAAGAATCAAGTATTGATAGTTTAGATGATATAAAACAAATTAAAATTTTATCTCAAAGTGGTCAAGAAGTTCCAATTGGAGTATTTGCAGAGATAACTATGGAAGATAGTTTGAAATCTATTTCTAAAAGTGATGGAGATTATACTATAACTATTTCAGCAACAGTAGATGATTTAGATACAGGTACTGCATCAAAACAAGCTATGAATGCTATAAACGAATTAGATTTACCAAGAGATTATAGTATTTCTTTTGGTGGAGCAACAGAAATGATGAATGAATCAATGAGTGGATTGATATTTGCTATGGTTATAGCAATAATACTTGTTTATATGGTAATGGTTGCTCAATTTGAGTCATTTAGCAAACCATTTATTATAATGTTTTGTATACCATTTGCATTTGTTGGAGTTGTTTTTGCATTAGTAATAACAAGGGCAAATCTTAATGTTGTAGGAATGCTCGGTTCTATATTATTAGTAGGTATAGTTGTTAATAATGGTATAATTTTAATAGATTATATTGAACAACTTAGAAAGGCTAAACCAAATGATAACTTAACAGATGTAGTTGCTATTGGATCGGCAACTAGACTTAGACCAGTTCTTATGACTACAATGACAACTGTTGTAGGAATGATACCAACTGCATTATCTTTTGGTAGTGGTGGAGAAACAATGCAACCTCTTGCAGTAGTAATAATAGGAGGACTTTCAGTATCTACATTAGTAACACTTATATTAATACCTACTATTTATATGATATTTGATAAATTAGAAAAGAAATTCTTTAATAAATTTAATAAATTAAAAGATAAAATAACTAAAAAAGTAAATAATTTATCTTTTAGAAATAAAGAAAAAATAGATACTAATAATGAAGAGGAAAACTATGATATAAATTCAAAACAAATAGAAGAAAAAACTGAAGAAATACTAAATAATAACGATGAAAATAAATAATAAGCTTTTAGAGAGGAGATTATATAATGAATAATAGTTTAAAAAGATTAGTTGCATTAACTATTGCTGGTTTAATAACTTCAGCCTCGCTAATTCAAATGCCAGTAAATGCAAATACCTCTAAGCCAATATTAAGTTTAGAGAAGGCTATAGATTCGGCAATAGATAATAGCTATCAGATAGTATTGAATGAAGAAAAACAGGATATGCTTGAGGAAAAAGATGATTTTTATGAAGATGTTGATATGGATGATAATGGATATAATGATATACAAATGAGTCAAAATGAACAAAAAAGAAAATTTTTAGAAGATCAGATATCTGTAGATGTAACTAGTAAATATAATTCAATAGTAATACTTGAAAAAGAATTAGAAAACATAGGGATAGATATAGACATTAAAACTAAAGAATATGAAAACATGGAGCTAAAGAAAAAAATAGGATTAGTTAGTACAATTGAAATGCAAAATGCTAAAGCTGAATTAGAAAAACTTAAAGCTGATAGAAAATCAAAAAAACAGGAACTAAAGAATAGTAAAAAAGTTTTTGAAATAATAACAGATATAGATGTTGAAGATTATGATTTAGAGGACGATGTTAAATTCAAACAATTAAAATTAGATGAATCTTTAGATTCTTACCTTGATGAGAGAATCGATACTTATTTTAGATATAATAAAAAATTAGCTGATTGGGTTGAAGATAACTATTCAAGTACAGCAGGCTCTAAACCAGTACCTCCAAATGAAAATGATTATAAGGATGAACAGGGAAATACTAAACCTGAATATAAAGATGCGTTAAAGAATTGGTCAACTAATTATTATAATTGGATATCGGCTTCTTTAAAAGATATAGAAAGTGAATATAATGCAAATACAGCAATGAATTCGGTAAGTGATGCAAAGAGAACAATGAAACAAACATTGCTTACTACTTATACAAAACTTGTGACATTAGAAGGTAATATAGTTTCAATGAAATCACAGCTTGATGTATTGTATAACAAAACTAAGATAACTAAGCTTCAATATGATCTTGGACTAGCTACAAAGCAAGATTATTATAAGCAACTTTTGACTACTGAACAATTAGAAGTTAGTTATAATTCTTTAATTAACAGTTACAATGATTTAAAAGAAAAAATAGATAAGCCTTGGACACTTTCTTCAGGAATGTAACATAAATTTAGCTATGTTTTAGCTTTGTATTTATATATGCATAAGTAAAGTGGACAGAGTAATTGAACTTATAAATACTATACTCTTTTAGTGTTTATAAGTTCAATTTCATATTACCTCCTGTATTGATAAATAGATATGTATAATTTGGAATTTTCATTAAGTTGAAATATATAGTATAATTACTAATAAATTATGAATACATCTTAGTAATACACTCTATTTTAATAATGTTTTGATATTATAGTAAAAATTCGTGGATATAGGAGTGTATTTTAAGAATTTAAAAATACAATATAACAATTAATTAATTTATATTAATTAAGTAAAATATTTAGGGGGAGTAGAATGAACCGATTAAAAAACACATTAAAAGTAATATTAATAGGAATAATTATAATAGCTTCTACAAACATAAATGTTTATGCATCAGAAACGTTTTATGATTCTAATAAATTAAAAAATGAAATTTATGATAATTTAAAAGATTGGGAAACAGAATTTACTCTTAATTATTTTGGTGATAATATTCAATCTGTATTAGATAGTGCAATAGATAGTGAGGATTACTTAGAAAGATCAGTGTCTTCATATAATATTAAAATTAATGGAGCAAAAAATAAATTTACAATACAATATAGAACAACTAAATCTCAAGAAGATTTTATAGATAGCGAATTAAAAAGAATAGTAAATAATTTAATAGATCCTAATATGAGCACAATAGATAAAGTTATAGCTATAAATAATTATTTGGTTAAGATATACAAATATGATTATAGTATAAAGTCTGATAATGTATATTCTGCATTAACAACAAAAGAAACTATTTGCCAAGGTTATGCTATGACAGCATATAAAATGTTTAAGATATTAGGAATAGAATCTAGAATAGTTAGTGGTACTATGAATGGGACAGGACATGCTTGGAATTTAGTTAATATCAATGGAAATTGGTACAATTTAGATATAACTAATAATGATAATATAATTAGAGATAAATATTTACTTGTCAGTGATGATTTTTTGATAAACAATGGATTTTATTGGAATAAGTCTAAGTATCCAACTGCATATTATAACTATTATAATATTCCAAAGACTTTTACAGATTACAATAATGATAATGAGAAGGATGTATCGAGTTATTATAATGGTGGATATTGGTACAGTGAAAAAGGCTATTGGCACTATTTTAGATTTAGTGGAAGAGATGCAAGAGGATGGCTTAAAAACGATGGGAATTGGTATTACTTTGATAATGATGGAAAAATGAAAGTTGGTTGGATATTAGATAATGGAACATGGTATTATTGTTATTCAAATGGACAAATGGCTTATAATACAATGATAGGAAAATATAAATTAGATGGTAGTGGAGCTTTAGTAAATTGATATTTCAGAAAATGAGTCTAAATTGGTGTAATTTGTATTAAATTATCAATAAAAAAATTAAATATATAGTAAAAACTTAATGTACATTTAAAAAACACTTATATTTTTATGCAAGAAAAAAATATAAGTGTTTTTTTTGAATAAAAGTATTAAATTTTGTAGAATTTTATGCAAAAAGATATATATTATATTGTAGACAAACTCAAATTATATGATAAAATAAATCCATAGGCATGAAATCAGTTGATTGGAGGGATAATTTAGTTAGTAATATAGATTAAAGCGCCAGGACTTAAAATAATTTTTTGTTATTGTTTATTATTAAGAATAATTAATAGTAAATATCAAATAACTAAAATGAAATTAATTTTAAGTTGACGAGGTTGGGGAGTATCGAAACTTCGGCGGGTGCCCCACGGTATTTGCACTACCGTTAACAACTGGCAAAGCTATAAAGCAATTTATAGTACAAATCCAGTTAGGTGTTAAAACCTTCTTAATTTAGATTTTGTATTTATGAGTATTATTATGCCTATTTTTAAATTTATAATTAGAGGAATCTAAAAGAGGTTGTAATTTTAATATTATGAATTAAGAAAGGAAGATTAATATGTGCGGAATAGTTGGATATTTAGGAAGTGGGAAAGCTACTTCATTTTTAATTAATGGATTATCAAAGTTAGAATACAGAGGTTACGACTCAGCAGGAGTAGCTGTTGTTAATAATGGAGAAATTGAAGTAAGAAAATTCAAAGGAAGATTAGCTAATTTAGCAGATAATATAAAGGAAAATCCTGTTGAAGGAAACATGGGAATAGGACATACAAGATGGGCAACACATGGAGCTCCATCAGATGTTAATTCACATCCACATTTAAATAGTAAGGAAACAATTGCTGTAGTTCAAAATGGAATAATTGAAAATTACTTAACATTAAGAACATGGCTTAAAGGAGAAGGATATACTTTTAAATCAGAAACAGATACAGAAGTAATTCCTAATTTAATTGATTATTATTATGAAGGAAATTTATTTGAAGCTATAATTAAAACACTTAAGAGACTTGAAGGAAGTTATGCTTTAGGTGTTGTTTGTAAAGACGAGCCAGATAAATTAATAGCAGTAAGAAAAGAATGTCCTTTAATTGTAGGATTAGGAAAAGATGAATCATTCATCGCATCAGATATTCCAGCTGTATTAAGCTATACAAGAGATGTATATCTTTTAGAAGATCATGAAATAGCTGTTCTTTCAAATGATGGAGTTAAGCTTTATTCAACAGATGGAAAAGAAATACAAAAGGATATCTACCATGTTACATGGAGTGAAGATGCTGCTGAAAAAGGTGGATTTGAAGATTTCATGTTAAAAGAAATTCATGAACAACCAAGAGCTATAAGAGATACTATGGCTGGAAGAATTTCAATGGAAAAGAGTATGCTTTTAGATGATTTAAAAATAACTAAAGAAGATTTAGAAAATACAGATAGAGTATTTATAGTAGCTTGTGGTACTGCATATCATGCTGGACTTGTAGGTAAAAACTTAATTGAATCATTTGCAAAAATCCCAGTAGAAGTTGATATAGCGTCTGAATTCAGATATAGAAATCCATTAGTAACTGATAAATCTTTAGTTATTGTTATAAGTCAATCTGGAGAAACTGCAGATACATTAGCAGCTTTAAGAAATAGTAAAAATATTGGAGCTACTATAATAGCATTAACTAATGTAGTTGGAAGTTCAGTATCAAGAGAAGCTGATCATGTATTATATACATTAGCAGGACCTGAAATTTCAGTTGCATCTACTAAGGCTTATACAACTCAAATAATCGGAATGTATATGATGGCTATGACATTTGCCAAAATATTAGGAAGATTAAAGAGTGATAGATTAGAAAAATTAAAAGAAGAGTTATTAGATTTACCAGAAAAGGTAGAACTAGTTTTAGAAGATAGAGAAAAAATAAAAGCAATAGCTGAAAAAATGTATGAAGAAAAAGATGTATTTTATTTAGGTAGAGGTCTTGATTATGCAGTTGCATTAGAAGGATCACTTAAACTTAAAGAAATATCATATATTCATGCTGAAGCATATGCTGGTGGAGAATTAAAACATGGTCCTATAGCATTAATTGAAGAAGGAACAAATGTAATTGCTTTATTAACTCAAGAAGCTTTAAAAGAAAAAATGGTAAGTAATATTGTAGAAATTAAAGCAAGAGGAGCAAAAGTCATTGGAGTTTGTTATCAAGGAACTAAAGGATTAGAAGAAGTTCTAGATGAAGTAATTTACATTCCAAGAACTATGGATATGTTTGCACCCGTATTGAGTGTTGCTGCACTTCAATTATTATCATATTATGTAGCTAAAGCTAAAGGTTGCGATATAGATAAACCAAGAAATTTAGCTAAATCTGTTACTGTAGAATAATAATTAAAATTAATCAAATTTAATTGTTGTAGATTTTAAATAAAGTTATATAAAAAAGGAGAGAAAAACAGGAATCAAAGCCTGACTTTCTCTCCTTTTTAATGAGAACAAATTGAGAAAAAAACTCTGACAATGTAATAAAGTATTATGTGGGATTTTCAATTTATAAATTTACACTTTAATAATTATTTAATATTTTGATAAAAAGAATTTATTATTCACCAGCAAAAGAAATAACAGAAGGTTGTTCTGTTAACTTTAAAATATCCCTAATCTCAGATGACTTAAGATTATTGCTTCTTATAGGATAATTGTACATGATATTCACCTCGTAATTTTGATTTTTAATATATTAATAATATATTAAAAAAATAATAAATCAATTAAATAATGAGCTAATTATTAATAAAAAAAATAATAAATGTAAAATATATATAGAAGGTTAAACAAATTATTAAAATTATTTATGTTTATTTTTTATAAAAGTTTGATATAATATAAGTAAGAATCCAAATCTATGATTTGGTTATTCGGACTTACACTGGTGAGTGTAAAGAAGAAGTGCAGAAAATAAAAAAAGTAGAGTGCGTCAACACTCTACCAAATATACAATTCTAGTTGCTTAGGCAACTGGTATCACTATGTTTTTATTAGATAAAAAATAGTAGCTTTCCAATTGCGAGATGGGGCTACTATTTTTTTGATATTTTATCTATAAGTAACACTATAAATGTTAATAGTGCTAATAAAAATAATCCACCAGTAAATAGTAACATTAAAACGTCATTACTCATTAAGTATCACCTCCCTTCATAAAAGAGGTAAGTGATACCAGTAGCCCACAATTAGCTATAAAATTGTACTTTAGAATTATACCAAAAGTGATGCTCAAAAACTAGCTTTTTGTTAGCAGAACTTTCATCTACGGATGTATATGAGTAGATGTTTCCTATATGTAAAATATATACACATAAGAATAAAATGGAAAGATATCACTTGGGATAGTTACGGAGAACCATATCATAAGTGAGTGATAAATTCACTGAAATTGGATACATATATAAGTTAATATTTTACCAATTGCCAAAATTCTCAATAATAAAAATATCTATCATAAGGAGGAGTATTTTTTATGTCAATAAAAATTTCTGATGATGTAAACTTGGTAACTGTTCAAAATATATTAAATAATATAGTTAGTCTTATATTTGTTTTATAATATAGATAGTATCTTATGAAGGGGGATGAGTTTATGTATACTCCACGATATTATTTCAGTAATAATTTTAAAAAATATGAAGAATTATTTCGTAGCAAGGAACATGAAGTAAAATATTACAAAAAGGGAGAATATCTATGTGATATAGATGATGGTATGAATACAATATTTTATATTGTATCTGGCACAGTGAAATTATCTATGTTGCATCCAAGTGGTAATGAAAAGAATTTTTCTTTTCATGGTAAGGGAACCATACAACCTTTTTATTATCCATCTGATTGTAGCCTTGAGCATTCAGTATTACTTTTAGCAATATGTGATGTAGAGGTTTTAGCTTTCAAGAAAGATAACTTTGCAAATATTATTAAAGACAATCCTGAGCTATATGAAACTATGTTAGAAGGCTTTGTAAAAATGGTTAATTTATTAATGTATGATACTACAAATATTCTTTTTAATGATGGACTAGTTAAGATATGTAATTTTTTATATTCGTGTTTAATGTCATCAGAATTTAAAGATGGTGTAATTAGAATATCTCAAAAGGATTTATCTGCAATTATTGGTATGAATAGAACTAACACAGCTAAATATTTAAAACTTCTTCGTGAAAAAAATATTATTAAAACATCTAGAAATAATATAACTATATTAGATGAAAAAAATCTTTTGAAGCAATGCTCCAATGAATTATATAAAATATAATTCTTGTGTATTTAAAAGTACATAACTTTTATATTAAATGTGTTATCATCAACAGGACGTAAAGTTAAGTATCCTGTATAAATTAAATGATGTTAAAAAATAGTATGTTGGATACATAGTTTGTACCAAGGTACTTTTTTTATAAAGAAAATTATTTAAGAGGGTGTTTTATGGTTAGTTAGCTAAAGGATAAAACTAAAAAAGATATTTGAGGTCTTAAGTAATATTATTAAAAAGTTAGGATGGTAAAAATGGCAAGAAGTTTTAATTTAGTAAAGGATAGCGAAAGTAAATTATACTTAAAGTACTTAGCACCAAGTATATTTGGTATGATTATGCTATCAGGATATGTATTTGTAGATGCATTGTGTGTTGGTAGAGCATTAGGCGGCATTGGACTAGCTGCTTTGAATGTAAGTACTCCAACGATATCATTGATGTATGCAACAGGATTTCTTTTTGCAACAGGCTCTGCAACTATATATTCTATTTTTAAGGGTAAAAACGAAGATGAAAATGCTAGGAAGATGTATACTTTTGGATTTATCAGTGCATTAATTATGGGAATTATTTATTGTATTTTAGGTATTGTATTTATTGATAAAATAGCATATTTCCTTGGTGCAACTGACAATACAATTAAAATGACTAAACAGTATATGTTAACAATTTTGAGTTTTGCTCCATTTTTTGTTTTAGATATTTTTATGAATGTTTTTGCAAGAAATGATAAAGCACCTCATATATCAATGTTAGCAACTATTGCTTGTTGTTCACTTAATATTGTATTAGATGTATTATTTGTTTTTGGATTTCACTTAGGTATGTTTGGAGCAGCAATAGCTACAGCTATTTCAACAGTAGTGAGTTTTACAATAACATTTTCTTATTCATTAAGTAAAAAATCAGGACTTAAGTTAAAAAGATTTATACCAAGATTAAATGATTTTTTAAGAATAGTAACGAATGGAGTAAGCAGTTTTATTAGCGAAATGTCAGTAGGGGTAGTTACTATTGCTTTTAACAGAGTAATTTTAAGCCAGATAGGTGAAATTGGAGTATCAGCTTATGGAATTATAGCTAATATAAATCTAATATTTTTCTCAATTTTTATGGGAAATGCTCAAGCAATGCAACCTTTAGTTAGTATTAACTATGGAGCTAATGAATATAAAAGAACTTTTAACTTTTTCAAACTAGGAGTTACGTTTGCTATGGGAGTTGGAGTAATATTTACTTTTGCATCGATATTTTTCTCTTATCAATTAAGCTCTTTATTTGTAACTGATCCAAAAATTATAAAAGTGACTGCATCAGCAATTAAAATATATGGACTAGCATATCTTATAATGGGAATAAATTTATTATTTGATGCATTCTTTTATTCAGTTGAAAAACCTAAATTCGCAGTTAGTATATCTTTATCAAGAGCATTAATTATTGTTTTAAGCATGTTATTTATTCTTTCACATGTTTTTGGAAGCGTAGGAATATGGATGACAGTTCCAGTTACAGAAGTTTGTACGTTATTCATTGGAATTACTTTATTTATAAAATATAAACACAATCAGTTATCATTAAGTATAGAAAGTTAATAATTTTTATTTTAAAATTTTGTTTAATATTTATATTAATTAATATATAGTCTTTATTTTTTTATGTAAAAATGATATAATTTACAAATTGAATATATTTACATAAGTTTGATAGAAGATAAATTTAATGATTACTTTAGTGATTGAGAGAAAGTATGAAATAATTTAAGTATTATTTTGTGCTTTTTTTTTATACATAGAACTAATTATTACTTAATAAAAACGCTATAATATTCAAACAAATAAAAGTAAAATAAGTATAAAAATGGTTTTATTATGATATTATATTATCATAATAGAATAAGAAATTACTCAACATGATAATTAGTTTATTTAAATTATAATAAATTATTAAATAGGGGGATGGGTATGAACAATAACTGTTTGCATGACTTACAAAATGGAAGTGACATTAGAGGAATTGTATTAACTAATGAAGATCAAGTTATAAATTTAACTAATAAAGAAATTAAAATTATAACAATAGCATTTCATGAATGGTTAAAAAATAAAAATAAGCTTAATAATTTAAAAATTTCAGTGGGGATAGATTCTAGAATAACGGGAAATGAATTTAAACACACTATAATCAACACATTAGTCGCGTGTAAAGTCACAGTATATGATTGCAAATTATCAACTACACCATCAATGTATATGACAACTATTATGGATGATTATAAATGTGATGGAGCTATAATGATAACTGCAAGTCATCTTCCTTATTATTATAATGGCATAAAACTATTTACTAAAAATGGATGTTTAGATAAAGAAGAAATTAAAGAGGTATTAAATATAGCATCAAAATATGAAGACAATAAAGAAAATGTTTTTGTAAGTGAAATGGAAGCTAGAAGAATGACTATTTTTAAGCCACTTATTAATGATTATTCTAAACTCTTAGTAGAAAAAATAAGAAAAGAAATTAATTCTTCAGAAAATTACAATAAGCCTTTAACAGGAATGAAAATTATATTAGATGCAGGAAATGGTTCAGGAGGATTTTTCAAAGAAAAAATATTAGAAGAATTAGGTGCTGACACAACAGGAAGTCAATTTATAGAGCCTGATGGTACATTTCCTAATCACATTCCAAATCCAGAAACAGATATTTCTATGAATTTAATAAGTAATGCAGTTATAGATAACAATGCTGATTTAGGAATTATTTTTGATACAGATGTAGACAGAGCTGCTTTGGTTGGAAGAGAAGGTAGATTTATAAATAGAAACTCTTTAATTGCACTTATTTCTGCAATTGTATTAAAAGAACACAAAGGATCTACTATAGTTACTGATTCAGTGACATCGGATGGAGTAAGCAAATTTATAAAAAAATTAGGTGGCAAACATCATAAGGTTAAAAAGGGATATAAAAATATTATAAATGAGGCTATGAAACTAAATAATAAAAGGGAAGAATGTTATGTAGCTATTGAAACATCAGGTCATGTTGTATTAAAAGAAAATTATTTTTTAGATGATGCAGCTTATTTTGCATCAAAAATACTTATTGTTATGGCTAAATTAAAAAATGAAAATAAATTTATTGAGGATTTAATAAGTGATTTAGAATTACCAAATGAGGAAAGAGAAATAAAATTAGCAATTAATGAAAAGGATTTTAATAATTATGCTAATAAAATATTATATGATTTTGTTAAAGTGATTGCTGATAATGATAATATGCAAATTGATGAAGATAATTGCGATGGAATAAAAGTTATATTCAATGAAAAATTTGGAGAAGGTTGGTTTACATTAAGACTTTCTTTACATGAGCCTAAAATAGTAATTAACGCTGAATCTAATAAAACATCGGGATGTGAAAAAATACTAGAATTTATTAAAAACTTTATTAATAATTATAACGTAAGTTATTTAAACTAATTTAAAAATATAGAATTACATTTAAAGCTATATATCATTTTTAATCATGATATATGGCTTTCTTTTATTGTAATCTTAAAAATATTTATATATAATTTTGCATAAATATAGCTATTAAAGGATAATTCTAATATTAAATATAAATCTTATTATACACTAATAACATTTTAATAATATTTTAGATTGTACCTATTAGTACATAAATGCTATACTATATATAATGAGATTGTTTATATAAAATAGAAAATAAAGTATATTTAATCAATTATATAATAATTTTATCCTTATATAATTGATTAATTTTTAAAATATTATATATTTTATTTAAAAATTTGTAAAATTAATATAACAATCATTTATATTAAATTGAAAGGAAGTGGTGTAAGTATATGACAATACCATTAATTTTAGCCTCTTTAGTATTAATAATTTGTGTATTTTCTAGTAAAGTTTTATATCGATTTGGAGTACCCTCATTATTAATATTTTTGGTGTTAGGAATGATATTTGGAAGCGAAGGAATTGTTGGAATAAGATTTGATAATTATAAAATAGCTGAAGAAATTGGATCATTTGGATTAGTTTTTATAATGTTTTATGGAGGTTTTTGTACTAATTGGAAATTAGCAAAACCAGTTGTTACTAAAGCCACATTAATGTCAACAATAGGAGTTATTATAACAGCAGGTCTTACTGGAATATTTTGTACGTGGGTTCTTAAATCCTCTTTATTAGAAGGTTTTCTACTTGGAGCAGTAGTAGCATCAACAGATGCAGCATCTGTATTTTCAATTTTAAGATCTCAAAATTTAAATTTAAAAGATGGCTTAGCATCTTTGTTAGAAATTGAAAGTGGTAGTAATGATCCAGTAGCATATATGCTTACTGTAATAATATTAAGCTTTATGTCTGGAGCACAACAATCAATTTTTAAACTTTTATTATTTCAAGTATTATTTGGAATAATAATTGGAGTTGTTTTAGCTAAAATAAGTACATGGATTTTAAAAAATGTTGTTTTTGAAATAGAAGGACTTTATCCTGTTTTTGTAATGGCCATTGCTATTTTGGCATATTCTTTAAGTATATGGCTTGGTGGAAATGGTTATTTAAGTGTTTACATAGCAGGAATAATAATTGGTAATAGTAAAATACAAAATAAAAAAAGTTTGGTTAAATTTTTTGATGGAATATCTTGGTTAATGCAGATAATGTTATTCTTTATATTAGGATTATTATCTTTTCCATCACAAATACATTTAGCGTTTTTACCGGGATTTTTAATTTCTATATTTTTAATTTTTATAGCAAGACCAATATCAACTTTTGCAATATTAAGCTGGTTTAAAGTGCCTATAAAACAACAAATTTTTGTTTCATGGGTAGGACTTAGAGGGGCAGCGTCAATAGTTTTTGCTATATTAGCAGTAACGAATGATGCATTGATAAATTTTGATATATTTCATATAGTATTTTTCATAGCATTATTTTCTGTATCATTACAAGGAACTTTAATATCTCCTATAGCTAAAAAACTAGATCTTGTTGATAATGATGCTGTAGTATTAAAGACTTTTAATGATTATCAAGAAGAAATGAACACTAAATTGGTAGAACTTGAAATAAAACCAGAAAGTAAATTAGTTAATAAAAATATTATAGATGCTAATATACCAGAAGATATATTAGTTGTTATGATAAAACGTAATGGAAAAATATTACATCCGAAAGGAAAAACTATTATTTATGGTGGTGATATTTTAGTCTTAACAGGAGAAAATTTTGATAATATAGACTTTTAAAAATAACTTTTCTTATGTATATAGTAATGCTTTAACAAAGTATATTAAAAATAAATAGATATGTTGTAGGATTATATTAAGGATAAAACTTAATATAATCCTTAATTTTTATGTCTAAAGTATATTTAAGGGATATTTAGCATACAAAGTTTGATTATATATTAACAAATTACTAGGGCTATGGTTATTATTATCATAAAAACATAAAAAATACAAATTATAAGCAATATATGAATTTAATAGATGATTTGATTTTAAGTAAAAAAGTATAACTTAAATAATAATATAACAAAAAATATATGGAAAAATAAATAAACTAATAAAATATAATTTTATGCATTGAAGAAACAAAATAATTAACATATAATTAAGTTGTTAATAATTTAACAAATATTTAAAGCTATTGACTACACCTATTAATATATACCAATCCTCTTAATAAGAAGTTTAGATATTTAATATAGTAGATACAATATTTGAACTTTTTATTAGAAAACGTTTAGTAAATTTCATAAGATTAATAATTTTTTATTTTAGCTATGATATAGATATGAAAATAATAATTAATTTATATAAATAAAATACATTAAATTGTAAAGGGGAAAAAGATATGTATATTAGTGATGTTGAAATTATCTCAAAGTCGGCAAGAAATAAATACGAATTATCTAAAAATGCACCGACAAAGTATATAACTAGAGCAATTGTAGCAGGATTTTATTTAGTAGTAGCAATAATTTTATCATATACAATAGGTGCTATTTTGAATCCTAATTACCCAGAACTAGCTAGAATAATGGTAGCAGCTACATTCTCAATAGCGTTAGCACTCATTGTTTTTTTAGGTGGTGAGTTATTTACAGGTAATAATATGGTTATGGCAGTAGGGGCTTATACTAAAACATGTACTTTAAAGATGGCATTAAAAGTATGGTGTTTAAGCTACTTAGGAAATCTTTTAGGAGCAATAGTTATATCATTTTTATTTGTCAAAAGTGGAGCGTCACTTTCTTTAATACAAGAGTATATAAGAGGTATAGTAACTACGAAATTTACTCTTTCAGCATTTGAATTGCTCATAAGAGGAATTTTATGCAACTTTATTGTGTGTCTAGGTGTATTATCTACTATTAGATTAAAATCTGAAAGTGGTAAATCTATAATGATGTTTTGGTGTGTATTTGCATTCGTTATTGCTGGATTTGAGCATAGCATAGCTAATATGGGTATTTTTTCAGTTGGGTATTTTGCATTAGGTGGATTATCAATGACCTTAATAATAAAAAATTTATTTTGGGTAACATTAGGTAATATAATTGGTGGTGGAGTATTATTAGCATTGCCATTAACATATATGAGTGTTGAAGAATAAAATTATAAAAAGTGTTTTAGCTAATTTAAGATTATAAAGTGGACCCTTTGTCAATTCCACAATCCAAAAAGGTTCTTATTCAAACAAAATATGATTTCTCTCTTGTTTCTTCGTTTTCTTTTTTAGGTTCCCTTGCTCCCTCTCCTTTTTATAATATTCGATGTAGTCATCGCTTTCTTACCTCACTTCATCCCATGACATTTTGGTTATATCCTTTACCTCCTCTTTCATCATTCCAAAGAAAGATT
>NZ_JAMQHY010000006.1:0-3894 GCF_023845705.1 Clostridium sp. ZBS15 | reverse complement strand
ATTAGGACGTTGCCAGGTAATAAAAGGATCTTTAGCTCAGTTGGTTAGAGCAACCGGCTCATAACCGGTAGGTCCGGGGTTCGAGTCCCTGAAGGTCCACCATTTATGGGGGTATAGCTCAGTTGGGAGAGCACCTGCCTTGCACGCAGGGGGTCAAGAGTTCGAATCTCTTTATCTCCACCATTTAATAGAAATAAGCTATGAATATTCATAGCTTATTTTTTTGCTTTTTCTAGAGCATCTGCTATAGCTACTTTCCAATTAGAAGATATATCATTAATGTCATTAATGATAGTTATATCTGCTGACTGATTAGCTAATACTTCTTTTATTGTATCAGCTCTATATTTTTGTATATTAGGATTTGTTTTTCCATTGATATTTTCTCCAGTCCATTCTTCATAATTAATTTCTTTTCCATTAGTATCTAAATGACGAATGACTATATCTACTATTTTACCACGTTCAACATTTACAGTAACATCATCATATCCATCTGAATACATATTACCTTCACCTATATAGATTCCATCTTTATACGCACTTTTATTATTACAACATGTTAAAGATATTGCTAAGAATAAACTTGTAATTATAATTAATATTTTTTTCATATGATCACTCCTTATTACATATAATTTATTTAATGCAGATAAAGATTGATATTAAAAAGTAGTATTTAAACATATAGCAATAATAGTTTGTTCATATAATAGTAAATTTATTAATAAATTATTTTATTTATATATGATTAAAATTATGGTTTTTTTAAGTAAGAAAATTTCAGACTTATGAAATAAACTGTTAACTAACATTAATAGCTATTATTTTAAAACAGTATTGATATTTTACTTATTATAAATAAGACTTTTAGTAATATTTTATTGGCAAATAACATATTAAATTTATAAGGAAATGATTTATTAAAAATAGGGAGTGAAGTTATATGGTTAGAACTATTGTGTGTGAAAAAGACGGATGTAGTGGAAATAAATTTTATATAAATAGCAAAGATAATAAAATAAAATTAGTATGTAGTGAATGTAATAAAGAGTACTACTATGATAATAATAGTTATGATTTTAAAATATTATCAAGCTGTTCATCATGTAATAATAGTAAATTTAAAGTTTTTAAGGATTTAGATAATGATGATATATACGCAAAATGTACTAAATGTGGTGCACCACCAGAAAAGGTATTTATAGATAGTGATGGTGTTCAAGTAACATATGAAGCAAAATTGTTACATGATATAAAGGATTTAATGCATCAAGTGGATCAAAGAGTTTGTAATTTGGAATTAAAGGTTGAAGGCTTAGAAAAAGGTCATGAATTATTAGAAGAATCATTAGCTTACATAAATAAATATATGTGTGAATAAGCTAGATTCAGCAAGATATAGTAAAGTATTTTAATACAATTATACTTGGTGTATAATAATATAAGGTTATGTTTTAGTAAAGTGCTGATATATGCATAAACAAATTGGACTGAGTAATTGAATGCCACTTTGCCTATTGCATATATCAACACATATTTATAAGCATAGTCTTATATTAAATATAATGTAATGGAGTGACTAATGAAAGAAATTAAAAGTACATTTGATAAAAGAAAAGCAATTAACTGGATTTTGTTAATATTATGGATGATTATTATATTTGTTATGTCTAATCAACCAGCAGTTGTATCTGATAAACAAAGTAGTTCAGCAATTATGATATTAACGCAACTAGGAATAAATATGAATAGTATCTTTGGAGAATTAGCTAATTTTATTGTTAGAAAAATTGCACATTTTTTGGAATATATGATATTAGGTATATTAATATTAAATGTTTTAGAAATTCAATATACTAGACAAAAAATAAGGTTATTAGGAATGATGTTAGTATTTTTATATGCTTGTTCTGATGAAATACATCAAGTATTTGTGCCAGGAAGAGAAGGTGCTTTTAGAGATGTGTTGATTGATACATGTGGAGGTACATTTGGAATTTTAATAACAAATAAAATAAAAGCTTTAAGATTNNAATCTTAAAGCTTTTATTTTTAGGAAAAATTGCAAAAATGAATTTTTTAGATGCAAAAAAAATCAAAATAATGCTATAATATTAAAATTTTATACTTTTTATCACTGCTTTTTATCAAATCCGAGGTAATTTTATTGATAAAAATATGATTTAATAATATAATGAATATATATGTATATAAAAATTTCTTAAATTAAAAAAATGATTTTTACATTTTACCGAGGAGGAACTTATGGAAAACAATAAACGTAAGTCTGGGATACTTACATGGGTGGAGAAAATAGGTAATGCACTTCCACATCCTACTACATTATTTGTAATATTTTGTGCAGCCTTAATGATAATATCACATATTGCTTATTTAGCAGGGGTTAGTGTAAGTTATGAAGGAATTGATAGAACCACTATGGAATTAAAAGAATTTACTGTTGGAGTAGTAAGTCTTTTAACACCAGAAGGAATTAGATATATGTTTACAAGTGCAATTAATAACTTTACAAGTTTTGCACCATTAGGAACAGTATTAATTGCATTATTAGGCGTTGGAGTTGCAGAAGGTAGTGGCTTAATTTCAACATTATTAAGGAAATTAGTAACAAGTACACCAAAAAGATTTATAACTATGGTAGTTGTATTTGCTGGGGTAGTTTCTAATATAGCTTCTGATGCAGGATATGTTGTGTTAATACCATTAGGAGCAGTTATATTCAGGAGTTTTGGTAGACATCCATTAGCTGGTATTGCAGCAGCATTCGCTGGTGTTTCAGGTGGATTTAGTGCAAACTTATTACCAGGACCAACTGATGCTTTATTAGGAGGAATTACAACAGAAGCAGCTAAAATATCTCAAGCTGGATATGATGTTCAAATTACATCAAACTGGTACTTTCTAATAGTATCAACTTTCCTTATAACAATTTTAGGTACAATAGTTACTGAAAAAATAGTTGAACCTAGACTTGGAAAATATAAGGGCGAAGAAGAAAAAGAAGAAATTATAAAAATAAGTAAAGAAGAAAAAGGAGGGTTATTATTTGCGGGTATTGCATTTGTATTAACTTTAATTTTATTAGCAATATTAGTTGTTCCATCTAACGGAATACTAAGAAATCCAGAAACAGCAGAGATTTTAAAATCACCATTTATGGATTCTATAGTTGTTATAATTGCAATAGTATTTTTAATACCAGGTATTGCATACGGTGTTGGAGCGGGAACAATTAAGAATGACAAGCAAGTTATTGATTTAATGGGAAAAAGTATGGCTGCAATGGGTGGATACATAGTATTAGTTTTTTTTGCATCTCAATTTGTTGCTTACTTTGCACATAGTAATTTAGGAACAATAATAGCGGTAAAAGGAGCTAATTTCTTACAATCTACAGGAATACAAGGCATACCTTTATTATTAGGATTTATAGTAGTTGCTGCATTCATAAATCTATTTATGGGATCTGCATCAGCTAAATGGGCAATTATGGCACCTATATTTGTACCTATGTTAATGGGATTAAATTACTCACCAGAATTAACTCAAATGGCATATAGAATAGGAGATTCTACAACTAATATTATTTCTCCTCTTATGAATTATTTTGCGTTAGTAGTTGCTTTCTCAGAAAAGTATGATAAAGAGAGTGGAGTAGGAACTCTTATATCAACAATGGTACCATATTCATTAGTATTCTTAATTGGATGGAGTCTATTATTAATAGTTTGGTTTATATTTAAATTACCATTAGGACCAGGAGTAGGTATGATGATGTAATATTGTTTAATAACAAGGTTATATCTTAATATAGTTTTGATATATGTATAAGAAAAGTGGACTGAGTAATTGAACTTAGGAATACTAAAA
>NZ_JAMQHY010000059.1:0-19150 GCF_023845705.1 Clostridium sp. ZBS15 | reverse complement strand
CTTAATGAGTATTGTCATATTTACTGCTTGTCTTAATTTTATATTTGGAACAAGCTAAAATAGGACTATACTCATTTTAGTGTTGTTAAGTTCAATTACTCAGTCCACTTTGCTTATGCATATATAAATATAATTTCTAAAGTAGAGCTTTTTATCTATTTATTTAATATTTCAGCAATAACCCTTGCCATGCATCTTGCTGTAACTTTTGCTTCTTCAATTGAATTTACATTAGATCCCATTTCAAAAAGTAAGCTTCCATCACTTTTACTTTGATTAAATGCATTTTTTCCTCTATTATAAGTTAAGATTTTTCTTGTTAATCCTGGAAATAGTTCTTCTGTCTTTTTAAATACTTGTTCTGTTAACTCTTTATTTTTATCATACCTTGTACTATTTTTAGCATTTACAAACATAATTTTAGCAGCTTCTGTCCCTTCAACTTTTGTAGTCATAGCACCTTTGTCAGGCACAGAATCTCTATGCAAATCTAATATAATTTTAAAATCTCCATATTTTTTTAGATACTTATCTACCGTTTCACTTGATCTTGAATAACTATCATTATATGAAACGCTATGATTTGTTTTATCATGTATTACTGAAATTCCATAGTTCTCTTCTAATTCTTTTGCTAATACATCTCCAACGCCAACTACATTTGCATTTTCATCAGTAGTATCAACTGAAGCCTCTGCATAATTTTCAGTTGTATGTGTATGATAAATTAAAATTTCAGGTTTAGATACATTTAGTTCCTTTTTTAAGGATGCATCATAAATCTTACTATTTAATGATTTTTCATTTGATGAAAATTTTAATATACTGTCTTCATTTACGCTAAATTGATTAAATGTTAATGTAGACTCATCATTTCTATCTATATTATTAAAAAAGCCAACTTCGCTTTTTAATATATTCTCATATGTTAACCCGTCCAAACCAACTGATTTTAATAAAACATTTTTTAAAGATAAGTTATTTTCCGCATAACTTTCTTCATTATAAACTTGTTCTTTTACTATTGGCATACCTAAGTTTAATAATTGAACATATGCATATCCACCTCTCTCATTACATTGCTTCAATACACTGCCAACCCTTAGAAAAAATATAAACACTATAATAATTAATAATATTAGTCCACTGTTAATTCTGGAAAGAAACTTAGTTCTTGCATTCTGTTGTTTAAAATTTTTTCTTCCTAATGTAAGTTTGTACAAGTTAACCCCCCCTTGCTTCTTTTATATTTATATTAATAAATTTACATAATTATTATCTTTATTTATAAAATTATTAATTTTATAAATAAAAAAAGTGGCTAAGCCACCCTTCAATGAACAATTTACAATTGACAGTGGACAATTGTGGTTGAAAGCCACTGGCTTTCTTAAAAAATATATATTTAGAAATCACGTTGTTATTTCATCCTAAATTGTCAATTGTTCATTGTACATTGTTAATTCAAAAATATATCCATAACCTTAAATTTCATGAGCCTTTCAAGCTTCAAAAATTCTATAATTTCCTATACTATAAAAAAGTGGCTAAGCCACTTTTAATTTAAAAACTTATTTATATCTTCCATTTCCATATCAGGTTGAAGCGCCATATTTACACCATTAGATATAATTTTAGATAATGCCTCAATAATCATATCTACCTCTTTTGGTGCTACTATTAATTCACCAACATTAGCAGATAAAACCTCTTTTATAAGAAGTTTCTTTTCTGATTTATCAATATCTTTTAACATATTATAAAATTCTTTTCCTGATGAAGATTTGCTTATTAATTCATCTATAACTAAATCTATTGAGTCACTAGCAATTGTAGCTGCATCAACAACTGTTGGTACACCTACTGCAATTACTTTTACACCTAAAGTTTTTTCACTTATTTCTTTTCGGTTATTTCCAACACCTGCACCTGGAGATATTCCCGTATCTGAAATTTGAATTGTTCTGTTAACTCTTTCTATACGTCTTGAAGCTAATGCATCTATGCAAACTACCACATCAGGTTTAACTTTATCAACTAAAGATTTTATAATTTCCCCAGTTTCAATGCCTGTTATACCTAATACACCTGGTGCTATAGCACATACAGGCCTTACGGAATCATCAATAGCCTCAGGCATAACAACTTGCAAATGTCTAGTTACCATTATTTTTTCTGCAACTTTAGGTCCTAAAGCATCTGGTGTTACTTGCCAATTTCCAAGACCAACTACTAGTGCTGTTTGCTTTTCCTCTAAATTAATAAGTCTTTTTAATATTTTTCCTAAAACCTTAGAAACATCATCCATTATTCCACCATCATAAACTGTAAATTCTGGAATATCCATTGTTATATAATTTCCTATAGGTTTACCCATTTTTTTAGCTCCATCTTCATTTTCTATCTTTACTGTAGTAAATTTTATATCCCCCTCTTTTTCTTCTTCTGCAATAACTCCATCAATTTCTCTATTATGTTTTTTTATATACATTTCCCTTGATTCAATTGCCAAATCTGTTCTAATATCCATTGTTACCTTACCTCCATATATCAAGTTATTCTTATTTTTAGCTAGATTTTTCTTATAAAAATCGCCTTTCTCTATCTGAACCTTAGAAGAACTTATCCACATGCAACCCATTGATTATCTCATATATTACAAAATAAGATTATTGTTAATGGTAGCAATCAGATAAATGCTTAATACTATTATTTTTCCTATATGTTTAAATTTAATACTTGAATTACATAACTTTCAATGTTATAATAAGGTTTGTTGAAATTAAACGTTGAGCAGATTTCCCCGAAAACTGCTTAGGCCCTATAAAACTTTAAGGGGGTGAATCAAGAATGGCAAACATAAAATCAGCAAAAAAGAGAATTAAAGTTACTGAAACTAAAACTTTAAACAATAGAATGATTAAATCAGCGTTAAAAACTGTAATTAAAAAGTTTGAAGCTGCTGTAGCTGGTAACAATGTTGAAGAAGCTAAAACTGCTTTCGTAGCAGTAACTAAGTCTTTAGATGTGGCTGCTTCAAAAGGTGTTGTTCACAAAAACATGGCTGCAAGAAAGAAATCTAGATTAGCTGCGAAATTAAACGCTATGGCGTAATCTAATAAACCCACCATTTTTGGTGGGTTATTTATTTTCTTATCTTTTTACTGTTAAAGTATTAATAAGTAACAATTCCATTTCCATAGTCTTATCTAGTCCACTAGATTTTAAATTATTTTCTGTATTAACACACAATTTAACAAGTTCACTTAATTGTTTTTCTGTAAATTTACTGCTTTGTGAAACTAATTTTTCACAAACAAACTGTGGTAATCTTAATTCTGTCATGAAATTATTTATCTTTTTCCCTTGTCTTAATCCAGTTTTTATATCATAAAGTTTGATAAAATGTCTTTGAATATTACTTATTATTAACATATGTTGATCTGATTTATATAAAATTTCCTTCATTACATCCATTGCACGTTCTATTTTTCTTTGTGCTATTAACTCAACTAAATCAAATACATCATCTTCTCCAGATGAAGATATTAACTTATCAATATCTTTTTTAGTTATTTCTCTTCCATCTGTATATGAAATCAATTTATCAATTTCTCTTTTTATTATATCAAAATTATTTTGCACTTTTTCTGCAAAATATATAAGTTCTATTTTCCCTATATTCTTTTTATTTATTTTAAATAAATCATTTATTTTCTTAATATAAGAGTCTCTTCTTAATTTATCACAATGTACAACTGGTATTAATTTATCTAATGAATTTAACTTTTTATTCTTATTAGGTTTTTCCCTTTTATCATTAAATAAATAATACATTATTAAAATAGTATACGGTGGCATGTCAGAAGCATATTTCAACATACTTTTATAAGTCTTATTGGATGCTTCATCACTTTTATCTTTCAAAAAATTAGCTCTGTATACAATGACAACTTTTTTATCACTCATCATTGGAAAAGTTTCACATGCATTCATAATTTCATCATAATTTGTTTTCATACCATCTATTCTTATTAAATTAAGATTATCTTTATCATTTCCTATAGTCCTATTAAGTATTGAGTTTATAGAATCCTTTATAAGCTCTTCATCTAATCCACAAAATATATATGAATTTTTTATATTTCCTTTTTCAATTTCTCTTTCAAAAACTTCATAATTAATCAAAGTAAAATCCGCCTTCCTATACTTCACATCTAAAATAGCACTTTACCTTTAAATAATATAATTTTATTTATATTATTATCGCTAAAATTTATTATATCATAATCCTTAGAATTAACTTTTGTATTATTAGTTTTAAGAATATAATTTTTATCATCAACCTTTAATACACAATTATTTTTATATTTTTTTATTTTAGCTTTATCACCTATATTTATAATTCCATTTTCTCTATATGTTTTTGTAGCAAAAGTCATATTTTTTAATTTTTTTATATCTATATTATTTTTATTTGTTACAAGTACTCTATCACCTTTATAAGTAATTAAAAAAGAACCTTCATTATAATAATGTATTTTAGGTAATGGACTATATAGTTCAATGGTTATTGCCACTATAAATAAAATAGGTAAATAAATAAATTTATATTGATTATTTTTTACAAAATATAAACTTATTAAAATGCTCATATAAAATATAGCTATATATTCATTACCATTGATTATAGGTAATGAATAATACTCTAATTTATCTAACGTCCAGTCAAACCATTTCAATATAACTAAATTAATATAACTGCAAAAATCAAATAAACTAGGTATAACATATGTAACTGGTAAAATATTGCCGCATATAACTATTAAATTAATAAACGGCATTAAAAATAAATTTCCCAATATAAAATTGATAGAAAAATCTTTGAACACTAAAACTAAATATGGAAAAGTAAAAATTTCAGCTGATAAACTAATACTTAAAGTATTTCTTAACACCTTAGGCAATTTATAAAACTTATAATTAAGTTTCTTATTATACAAAATTATTCCTAGTGTTGCTAAATATGATAAATGAAATGAGACTTCAAAAACAGCATAAGGTCTCATAAGTAAGAGTACTATTCCAGATATGCTTAATGCTGAGATAGAATTATTATTTCGTTTCAATAAGTGACTTAATTCCAATGTGCTCAGCATTAAAAATGCTCTAATACTTGAATAATTACTGCCAGTAAATAAAACATATATTATAGCAAATATCAAACCTAGCTTAATGCCTAAAAATCTTTTTAGAACACTATATACTATAGCAACATGTAATCCTGAAACACTAATTGCATGTATTATTCCAAAGCTTTTCATATACTCCTTATCTTCATCATCCAAACACTCTGAATAACCAAATGCAATAGATGAAATAAGTCCTGCCTTTCTTTTGCCAATATTTTCTTCTAGCATTTGATATACTTTATTTTTAATATTATACAGTTTACTTATAAAATCATCATCGCTTTTTTGTAAATTATTTATAAAAAGAGTTCCCACTATCCCCTTTTGTTTAATATCCTTATCTTTTAATGTTCCTTTTACATTAAATTTATCGCCTTGAGTTAACTCATCTTTTAAATTTTCTATTATAATTTTTTTACCATTATAACATCCTATTGTTTCATATGAATTATTCTTTAATATTCTTACTTGTGCATCTACATTGGAATTAATATTGTAATATGAAAAATTAATAAATAATCCAATTGCAAAAATTAAGCTAATTATAAATATAAAGTTAATTCCACAATAATAAAAAACACATATAAAAAAAAAGCCAACAATAAAAATTGTAAGCTTCTTAAAATCAGAAAACAATCCAAAAGTAATTGAACTCAATATTAGCGTTATAAAAATATATACTATTGGATTGGCTATTTCTTCAATTCTTTTTGTGTTCAAATAGCTCACCTCATTAATGAGTTTTGCCACTTTTTAAATAAAATTTCAAACACAAGTAAAAATACTACTATTATAGCTGAAATAATCATGCAGTTATTTGTTATAACTACTTGTTTTAACATAAATGTTGCTCCTAATGATGCTATTGCTAAAACTAAAGATATTATCATTAATTTTCTTTCTATTGATGAGCCCCTTAGGCTTATATTGCTATTAAATGCAGTAAATACAATTCCGCCTAAAGACATTGTTAACAATGAAATTAAGTATCTACTATTATCTTTTAATATATATGTTGATATTAATGTTATTGCACTTAATAACATTGATCTACCTATCACTTCTTTCCTGCTTATATCCATTCCATCTTTCAACAATAAAATTAATGCAAGTGGTACACTTAAAATTATATTTATAAATAATATATTAAAAATATCTAATGATTCCGATATTCCAACCATTGAAGACAATAATAAAGTTATTATTTGTGTTAAAACCAATGTATAAATACCTTTAAATGTTCTATTAATATTATGATTTAATTTTGTTGCATAATCTTTTATCTTAAAAAATCCATCTAAATAATTCTCTTTTATATAAACATCGGATATTTTCTTAACTAATAAAGAAGGTTCTCCTTTAGCTATACCAACATTAGATAAATTTAAACTTGGTAAATCCCCCAAATTTTCTCCTGTTGCTGATACTTTATATCCATCTTTATTAAATAGAGCTATTATTTGAGACTTTATTTCAGGATTTATTCTGGAAAATACTCTTACTTTATTTAATAAATCTTTTAATTCTTTAGAACTTAATGTATTTAATTCTATTCCTGATACAACTTGTTCATTTTTATATATAAGTCGTGCTTTTTTTGCTGTTGTGATAGCACTGATTTTATTTTCTTCTGTAAATAGAATTGGAATTATACCATTATCCTTTATTTTATTAACTCTTTCTTCAATATCTTCTTTAAGTGGATTTTCTAAAGCAATAATACCCACAAAAACCATATTACTTTCTATATTTTCATCCGTTGATGGTTGATAACTAAAATTTCTATATGCAAAGGCTTCCGTTATTAAACCTTCTGCTGAAAATTTTATATCAATTTCTTTTATTTTAGATTTTTCTTCATCAGTAAGTTCTTTTTCTACTCCATCTACCATAATATGAGTACATCTTTCTAATACCGAATCTAAATTACCACGTGAATTAGCTCTATACCATCTTTTTATTCTATTCAAAACTGTTATCATTTTTTTATCAAAATCCATAGGTATTTCAATAATTCTAAGATTTTGATTATCTAAAATTGATTTATATACTTTCTTTTTAGACGCATATTCTAAATATGCTATCTCAGCTAAGTCACCTGAACCATTATTATTTTCAACATTATAAATAGAATTATTACATAATAACGATATATCTAATATTCTCGTAATATTTATATCCTTAGAATATTCGACATTCTCAGATAAAGATATTTCATTATTAGTAAATATTTTTTTTACTATCATTTTTTCTTGAGTTATTGCTCCAATTTTATCTAAACACATTATATTAATATTATTTATTAAATCAAAAGTAGAAAAATTTATAATATTAATATCTTGTTTTAAAAATAATTCAGAAATATATTTAACAGCTAGTGCTATAATTAAAAAAACTGGTAAACATCCAATTATAAAAAATCCAGTATATAAATCACTTATGTCTTGTTTTACTAAATTAATACTTATCATTCCGCATATTAATATTAGGAAACTATACAACAGATACTTTCCCCATTGTTTTTGTATTTTGTTTAATAGGGTGTTCTTTCTATTGCTTGCATATGTAAGCATTGCTAAAAGTCTTCCAAGTTGAGTAGAATTCCCTATTGAAATTACTATACCTTCCCCATTACCTTCTTTTATTACAGAACCTTTAAAAAGTATATTGTTCATTTCACTAAGTGAATTTATTCCACCGCTTATTTTACTTTCGAATTTCTCTTTAAAAAATGTCTCCCCAGTAATATTTTTTTCATCTACTTTTATATTATTAGCTTTTATTATTCTTATATCAGCAGGAATCAAGGAATCTTTTTTAAAAATTACTATATCACCTATTAATATATCTTCTGCTTTTATTATTTGTTGTAGACCATCTCTTACTACAGTAGCCGTAGCAAAGTTCAACTTTTCTAAAAAGCCAATTTCTTTATCTTTTCTAATGTTATAAAACATAAGTGCTGCAGTATTTATAATTAAAAATCCTAATATAATAAATTTATAATTATTAAAATTCAATACAAATAATAAAATTGTAAGTATTAAATATATTAATATATGTACTTGTTTAAATATACTTAGTATATTCTTAGATACTCTATTCCCACTTGGTAATTCTATCTTATTGCTTCCATACTTTTCTTTTCTTACTACACACTCACTACTATTAAGTCCTTTTTGTATATTACCGTCTAACATTTCAACAACTTGAAGCCATGTACTTTTACAATATTTGTCCAAAAAATCCCCCCACCTAACTAATAATTAAATAAATAATAAACCAGCCTATAAACTGGATTATTATTTATTAATTATAGTATAAATGTTAGTAGATTAAAAATAAAGTTAAAAATCTACTCTTTTGTTTTAGGGTTGAATATTAAAGCCATTAGATAACCAAAGAAAATAGCAGCAGTTATCCCTCCAGCAGCACCTTTAATACCTCCAGTAAAGGCTCCTAGTAGTCCTATTTCTTTTACTTCTTTTATTGCAGCTTTAGCTAATAAATTTCCAAATCCAGGTAAAGGTACAGTAGCTCCTGCACCTCCTATTGCAACAATTTTATCATATATTCCAAAAGCACCTAATATTGCTCCAATTGTAACAAATAAAACTAATATTCTACCTGGTGTTAACTTTGTTGTATCCATTAATATTTGTGCTATTATACATATAATTCCTCCAGTTATAAAAGCACTTAAATAATCCATATATATACCCTCCTTTCAAAACTTATTTCATTTCTATTGCAACTGCATGTGCTATACCTGGTATACTCTCTCCTTGAAGAGATGAAGTTGGACTCATTAAAGCTCCTGTAGATACTAAGAGTACATTCTTTATTTCTTTTCTCATTAATTTTTTATAAAATTCTCCTGCAAATACAACTGCTGAACATCCACATCCACTTCCTCCTGCAGCAGTTTTTTGTTGTTCATTATTAAAAATTGCTTCTCCACAATCAATATGATTAGATCTTATATCAAAACCATATTCCGATATTAATTTGTCTGCTAACTCTTTTCCTACACTCCCTAAATCACCTGTTGCTATAACATCGTAAAATTCTGGTTTTCTTCCTGTATCATTAAAATGACTTACTAATGTATCTACAGCTGCTGGAGCCATTGCAGCTCCCATATTATTAGGATCTTTTTGACCATAGTCTTTTACTTTTCCAGTAGTTACATAAGTTACCTCTGGGAATTTTCCTTCATGCCCCAATACTAGTGCACCTGAACCTGTTACAGTCCATTGACAAGTAGCACATCTTTGGCATCCATATTCTAGAGGAAATCTAAATTGTCTTTCAGCTGAACTAAAATGAGATGACGTTGCAGCTACTACATGATCTGCACATCCAGAGTCCATTATTATAGAGGCTAAACTTAATGATTCTGTCATAGTAGAACATGCTCCATATAATCCAAAAAAAGGTATATCAAATTTTCTTGCTGCAAAACTCGAAGATATTATTTGATTTAATAAATCTCCAGCAAAAAGATAATCTATATTACATTCCTGTAAATTAGCTCTTGACAAAGCCTCTGTTATAGCTGTAAACATCATTTCACTTTCAGCTTTTTCAAAACTATCTTTGCCACAAGTATCATCATTTAATATTTGATCAAAATACTCCTTTAAAGGTCCTTCACCCTCTTTAGGTCCTACTATGGAGTAAGCAGAAATTATTTTAGGTGGATTTGTTAATTTAACTGTTTGAGATCCTATTTTCTTACTATCTATTTTCATATTTACACCTACCTCAATTAACAAACTACAGTAATTAATCTTAATATCTAATTAATATAAAAAAACAAAGTGGTTGTTCCACACTTTTTTAGTTGAGAGTGGAGAGATTAAAGTTAAAAGTTTTGGTAGAAAGTCATAAAGACTTTCCAAAATATATGTTTTTTAAATTCCAATATAGAATTTTCTCCTTCACTCTACACTTTCCACTCTCAATTCTCAACTAATATTTACTCATAAATCTAGATTTTATCAACTTTTATAACTATAAATTTATATAATAACTTTTTATTTTAAAAAATAGACATTATATAATACACAATACCTATAATTACAGACGTTCCTATACCATATACAAGAACTGGACCTGCAATTGTAAACATTTTGGATGCTACTCCAAAAACAAAACCTTCTTTTTTAAATTCTATAGCTGGAGATACAATTGCATTTGAAAAGCCTGTTATTGGTACTACTGTTCCTGCACCTCCAAATTGTGCTATCTTATCATATATCCCTACACCTGTTAATAATGCACCAAAGAAAATCATAGCTATAGAAACAATTGTTTTTACTTCATCTTCTGGCAAACCTAAAGTTGCTATATAATTATTTATAAATTGTCCTATAGTACAAATTATTCCTCCAACAAAAAAAGCCTTAGCACAATCTTGAAGTATTTTAGGTTTTGGTTCAACCTGTTTAGCCATCTTTTCGTATTTTTGTTTTATAATTGCTTCATTTCTTTTTTTCAATATTTATCACTTTGCTACTTATAAATATAAACTTGTAGCATTCTCCTTTCTTTTTTATTTTTATATATCCATACATAAGTATTATTTGTAAATTTAGAAAATTTAATTATGTTAATTTGTTCCTTATTATCATTCGCCTAAAACTATTGTATATATACCCCTTAAATATAATTTATTTCAATTTTAAACCACACAATTTTCAAAACAAAATTACTGATATAATTTCCTAAAGAAAATAAAAAAACAGATGATTGTCTCATCTGTTTTTTGATATTTTTTATAAAAATCACCATTTTAATTTCTATTCTTCTAATTTCTCTCGCATTTTTAAAAGTACCTTTTTTTCAATTCTTGATACTTGAACTTGACTTATACCAAGCAATTTAGCTACTTGGACTTGTGTCTTATCTTTAAAATATCTTAATACTATAATCTGTCTGGCTTTTTCATCTAGACTTCTTAACGCCTCTTTTAGTGCTATTTTATTTATCATTCCAATATCATCTTCACCTTTTTCACTTAACTTATCTATAAGCAATACAGGTGCTCCATCATCTTGATGAATTGTATCATAAAGATATTGTAGACTGTTAGCTGATTCTATAGCAAATATTATTTCTTCTTTATCTACTCCAGAATATTCTGCAAGTTCATCTATAGTAGGACTACGATTTAATTTTTTAGTTAATTCCTCTTTTGTAAAGTGTATACGCTTTGCTAAGCTTTTCACATTACGACTGACTTTTATCATCCCATCGTCTCTTAAAAATCTTTTTATCTCTCCAATGATCATAGGTACTGCATAAGTTGAAAATTTAACATTGTAACTTAAATCAAAATTATTTATGGCCTTTACTAGTCCAATAGATCCTATTTGAAATATGTCCTCATAGTCATATCCTCTATTTAAAAATTTCTTACTTATAGAAGCTACTAGTGGTAAATTCATCTCTATTAATCTATTCATAGCTTCAGAATCACCGTCTTTAGCTAAAGGTAATAATTGTGAATTATCATTATAATTATATTCCTCTCTATTAAAATTCTCTGTTCCCATATTTTTCCCCTAACTTAATATGTTAAATTTTTTCTTCATTCTAACCCTTGTACCCTTTTCCTTTTCACTTTCAACTAATAACCCATCCATAAATGTTTCCATAACAGTAAAACCCATTCCTGATCTCTCCAAATCAGGACGTGATGTATATAATGGCTCCATCACTTTCGGTATATCTTCAATACCTTTTCCATGATCCATAATCTCAATGGTAACTTCTCCATCACGAATTTCAACTTCAATTTTAATAATTCCATCTTCCTTATTTTCATATCCGTGTATTATAGAATTAGTTACTGCTTCTGATACTGCTGTTTTCACATCACTTATCTCATCTATAGTTGGATCTAATTGAGCGATAAATGCAGCTACAGCTACTCTTGCAAAAGCTTCATTTTGAGATTTACTTACAAACTCCAAATTCATTTTATTTTCATACACAATAAATCCCTCCATCTTAAATGCATCTTACTGCCTCATCTACAGTTTCATAATGTTTAATTATTTTATATAATCCTGTTAATTCAAATACTTTATTTACGCTTTCCTTTATATTGCAAATACAGAGAGCGCCACCTTTACTATTAAGTTTTTTATTTCTTGCAACAACTACTCCAATTCCAGAACTGTCCATAAAACTCACTCCAGAAAAGTTTAAAATTAATTTTTGTATATTATCTCTATCGATTCTATCGTCAATTCTAACTCTAACTTCTTCTGCACTATGATGATCTAACTCCCCAATCATAGTGACTATTAAAATTTCATCATACTTATCAAATTTTAAATCCATATAAAAATACTCTAAAATTTTTCTTAGAGTAATTCACCTCCTTAGTTTTCTTTACCATATTTTAACATACTATTTTATGCACCGTCAATTTGTTTTATTACATTTTCTTCTATTTATTCAATTTTATATAATAAAAATGAAATATCTCAATGACATTTTAATCAAAAGTGTAAAGATTATAGTTAAGAGCTAAAGTGCTTTGCTAAAACATAACGAAAAAATAAGTACTAAGCTTATTTTTTTAACTTAGTACTTATTTTTTTACTTCTTCTTTTTACTTGGTTTATATTTGGCTATCTCTTCTTCTATAATCTTAAAAAATGTCTTAACAGTTTCACCTTCATTTAGTATAAGAACTTCTATTGCATCTTCAAGGACATCCATTGTATAAATATGAAAATCACCATTACTAATACTCTCTTCCACTTCTTTTTCTAAGATTAGTTCATCTTTATTCATACTAGGAATCAATACACCTTTGCCACTAATATTATCTATAGTCTTACATACAGTATAAAAGCCTTCAATCTTTTCATTAACCATTCCTATTGGTTGTACTTCTCCAAATTGATTTATTGATCCTGTTACTGCAATATTTTGTTTTATCGGTCTTTTACTAATGGCTGAAAGCATGCATATTATTTCTGCAACAGAAGCACTATCACCTTCAACTAGTGAATACGTTTGTTCAAAACTCAACTGAAAATCTACTGGTAAGCTTTCATAAGGACTCAATAAAGTATTTATTAAACCTCTTAAAATTACAATAGATTTTTCATGAATATTTCCACTTAATTTGCATTCATTATGAACATCAATTATTCTACCACTGCCTTGAAATGCTAAACAAGTTATTCTCATAGGTCTTCCCAAGCTAAATAAACTTGTGCCAATAACCGCTAATCCATTAATAGATCCAACCTTTTCACCTTTAATAGCTATTAATATTTTATTATTCTTATAACTTTCTAGCATCTCTTCTTTAATATCTTTATCATCACAATGATAGCTACTAATAACATCATCTCTAATTACAGAGAATCTCCCCTCACTATTTGCTTTATCATTAGCTAGATATAATATTCTATCAATATAGTAATTATCCACAGAAATCTTATTTCTATCCCCTATAATTCTAGATAAATATTTAAAAATTTCTTCTATTGATTCTTGATCCATATCTAAAAGATTTTCATTTTTTACTTTATTTTTTATATAATTTGCAACTAAACTTCTTGATGCATCATTACATTTCAATTGATTTTCCATTTCAACTTTAAATGGGAATATTCTTTTAAATTCTTCGTCTTTCTCGTGAAGTATACTAAATGCCTCATAATCACCTATTAAAATAACTTTCACATTAATTGGTATAGACTCAGGTTTTAAGCCTTCTAAAGATAGAACATCTAAATAATTTTTTGTATAACTATAGTCTATTTTTCCAAGCATTAGTATTTTCTTTAAATAATAATAACTATACCCACTAGATAGTAATGAATTAAGATTTAAAATTAAACAACCTTCATTAGCTTTTAATAAGCTTCCAGGATGTATTAACTCTATGTCTGGCAAATATCCTCCATTACTATTCTTATATTCAATATTTCCAATCAAATTATTTATTGTGGGATCTTCTTCAAAAATAACTCTTGGATGTGGTATATTTTTATTATCCACAAGAACTCTAACTTCAAATTTTGTGAAAATATCATCTATATATTGCTGATCCTCTTCTAGACTTACTGTATAGCATTCAACTATCTGCTCTTCAATCCAATCAAACATTTGAGAAAGATACATACAAGTAAATTTATCAGTTACAAATTCAAATAATAAATCTTCCTTCATTTCTTTCATTTCTTCTTTAAGATATTTTTCATAAATAACTCTTAATTCATTAATTGATTTAATTTCAAGTGCAGTTAGCTTATCTAGTACAACTTGTGCTTCCTTTTTCAATTCTGATACTTGTTCCTTGATTACCCCCTGTTCGTCATTTTCCAATTCATCATACTCATCTTCTGTCATCTCATTTCCTTGAGATTTTAATGGAATAAATACAAAACCACCATTTGTTGCTTTTACCTCAAAATTATTTTCCTTTGCTTTTTTCATTAAATTAGAAATACACTCATTCCTTTGTTCCTTGGTTTCTTCAAGTAACTCCTCTTTTTCCTTATCAGATGAGCCATTATAAAATTCTATTACACAATCAAAATATTGATTCTTTATATCGTCAATTTGTTCTTTTAACAGTGTTCCTTTTCCACTTGGCAAAAATAAAACTTTTGGATTTAATATATCTTCAGTAGTAACATAGCATATATCTTTAGGTGCACTTTCCTCTTCGTATATCTTTGAAATATAATCCATCAAGTCAGTTAATTTATTCATTGCAAATGAATCAATATAATATAAGTTGTATCCATTTTTCTTAATTTTTAAAGCTCTTTTTATATCATTTAATCTTGAAGTAACTTCTGGTAATTCTGCAAGACGTTCTTTCTCAGATAATTCTTTAAAAGAACATTTAAATATAACTTCACTTGGAGTTAATTCATTTTTCATAAACCATATCCACTTCGAAGTTTTTTTCTATAACTTAAACTGTGATTAAATCTTCAAAAGTAGTTTCCTCCTTAAATTAGTAGTATATTAATATTAATATTCTTCAACTGAAAAAATAGAGATAGTTTTTTATTTTTTCTCCATATTTTAATATATTATTTACTACTAATTTTTTATAATTAAGCTAAAACTTCATTAAAAACTCCTTGATTTTTACTTATTAAGAACGAATATGTACTAAATGCTAATAATTCGTCCAAATATTTTATATTTTCCTCTTCCATACTCATAAATACAATAACTAAAGCAAGTATATTTCTAAATCCTTTATCTATATAAAATTCATATTCAAGTTCTTCATTACATAAATATTCTACAACTTCTTTCATTCTTCTTATGATTTCATGTACATCTTGTTTTTTTACCAAAACTCCTAGTACACTCAAAAATTGATTACTTATCTTGAAATCATTTTTTTCTAAGGATTTTAACAGTTCTTCAGCCTTGCAGGTTGCATCTTCATAACCATTTAACAGTATTGTATTAGTCAATCCTTGTACGCTATTATTAGAGAATAAATCCAAATGTAAAACATAATTAAAAACTTGTTCCATATATTCAGTTATAGAATTAAATTCATTACAATTTATTGCTAATAGAGTACAGAATAAATAATCATCCTCTTTTGTTACGTTTCCATATTTAGATTTTATTATTTTAAATATTTCTTTAGTTTTATAAATTATATCTTGCCTATTTTCTTTATCTACATATTTTACTATTGAATATGCCGATAAAACTAAATAGCCACAATCTTTTAAATTTTCTTCCAATAATGACTCAAATACACCAATTATTTCATCAATTAAATCTGTTTTATCTTTTTTATCATTCATCACTGATATTAAAAATGATAATATATATAGCATATCCCCTCTAAACGAAGACATTCTAGACGTTTTATCTTTAATAAATTTTCTTATATATTTAATTTCATCAAATTTAATTTCTTTATTATAATATCCATTAAGTAAAGAAGAAAAATGATTAATATAATCTCCATCATATCTTAATGTTTCTTTAGCATTAAGATAGTTATTCACTGTAGTATCACAAACTATTCTGGTATTCGTATCTATTATGATCTCCCCCTAGTTTTTTACTAATCTATTAATTACTTTCTTTATTTAATTATATAATGTCTTTATGACATATTTGTGTCTAAATTTATTATTTAATTATTAATAAATAACATCTTTCTTAATTATATATATGAATTAGTAAGTTTTTAGGGTATGTCTAATAGTATTAATTAGTTTATTATATCTATCTAATTTTGCTTCTTATTTCATTAATAGTTGAACTTATTGAATCTAGTGTATTTAACTTTTCAGTAAGTTGTTTTATTATATCTTGATAGTTTTTTTCTCTCTCCTCTTGTCTTAAGTCTCTATTTTCTTGTGCTTTTAATATATAAACTATAAGAACACAACTTAAAATTGTCCAAACTCCTTGAGTTGCAGCTATTTTTATTAATTGATCAAACATAAATTGCCTCCCTATATAATATATTCTTTAAAAATTTCAAAGCTTGTCTTTTAGATTTATTTACTGCTTGTCTTGATATTTTTAATCTTTCTGCAATTTCCTTATCTGATAACTGTAAATAAAACTTTAAAAAAATTATTTTCTTTTGTTTAGGCTTTAATAATGAAATCAAATCCTTAAATATTACATTTGAGTATTCATCATTGTTAATATTTTTGTCTAGTACATTTAAAAGTTCTTCATCGGAATTATAAGTTATAAAGGTTCTATACGAATTTATTTTATAATATAAATTTATTGATTTATTCTTAATGCATCTTCTCATATACTTTAATATTTCTTCATCATCATTAAACTTTTTCAAATCCAATTGTAATGCAAGTTCATATAAATATATAATCAAATCTGTAGATGCTTCTGGATATTTTAACTTATAACTCAAATAATTAATTTTAGAATTAAAATCAGACACTATATCCATAAAATTATTAGATTGTTCTTGAAATAATTTCATTTTTTTTAATAAATCTGTAGTAGGCATACGATCACTCCTTAAGTTGCTTTAACTCCATAACAAGAGCTTTATATACCTACTAAAAGTAAAAATATAAAAAAAATGTAAACCTATTTTTTTCAATTTATGTATTTTTATTCAAACAAAATTCTACAAAAACAAATATAATAGTTCTATATTTGATAAATATTATTATGAAAATTATAATTTATCCTCCTAAATATTCCATCATAATCCAATAATTGTTACTCAAACTTTACAATTACCAACATAAATAGTTATTAAAGCAAATAAAACTCAATGCTTTTAAATGTTTTAATTTAGAATAATCAATTTAGGCGCATGAAAATAAATAACAATATTATGTTTAATAGCTATTTTAATTTCATCATGTAAATTTTCAAAACTAAAAAAAAGCAGCATATAACTTTGTATAAAAACAAACTTATATACTGCCATCTCTATTTTTATTAATCCCTTATTATATTTAAATTTTCACCATTTAATATTTTCTTCATTGTCCTCATGGAACACATTTTACCACACATAGTACATGTTTCTTCATCATGTGGTTTTGACTCTTCTCTATATTTTTTAGGTTTTGTTGAATCCATAGCGAGTTCCATCATCTTTTCCCAATTAAGCTCTGCTCTTTCCTTACTCATCTTATCATCCCAAACTTTAGCTCTTGGTATTCCTTTAGCTATATCTGCTGCATGAGCTGCTATCTTAGTTGCAATAATACCTTCTTTCATATCATCTAAATTAGGTAATCTTAAATGTTCCGCTGGTGTTACATAACATAAAAAATCAGCTCCATAAGTTGCCGCAATAGCCCCACCTATTGCAGATGTTATATGATCATAGCCTGGTGCTACATCTGTAACCAATGGTCCTAGCACATAAAATGGTGCTCCATGACATAGCTTCTTTTCAAGAATCATATTAGCTTCAATTTCATTTAAAGGCATATGTCCTGGACCTTCTATTATTATTTGAACATTTTTTGCCCATGCTCTTTTTGTTAATTCCCCCATTGTTATTAATTCTTTAATTTGAGATGCATCCGTAGCATCATTTATTGACCCTGGTCTACACGCATCTCCTAATGAAATTGTAATATCATATTTAGCACATATATCTAGTAATCTATCAAAATGCTCATAAAATGGATTTTCCTTATTATTTAATTCCATCCATGCAAATAATAAAGAACCACCTCTTGAAACTATATTAGTTAACCTTTTATTTCTTTTTACAGTTTCTATGGCTTCCTTATTTAACCCTGCATGAATTGTTATAAAGTCAACTCCATCTTGTCCATGTTTTTCTACTACTCTAAAAAATTCATCTACAGTTATATCCTTTAATTCCTTATCATAAAATCCTAATGCATCATATATTGGAACTGTTCCTATCATAGCTGGTGACATATCAATTATTTTTTTTCTTAACCCTTCAGTTTTTCCATAATTAGAAAGATCCATGATAGCTTCTGCTTTCATTTCAATTGCTGTACGAACCTTTTCTAATTCCATCTCAAAATTTTGACAATCCTTTGAAATACCTAAATTAACATTTATTTTAGTTCTTAATCCTTGTCCAACGCCCTCTGCACTTAAACTCTTATGATTTTTATTAGCAGGTATTGCAATTTTACCTTGTGCTACTAACTCCCTCAAATCCTCTACATTAATATTTTCTTTTTTTGCTACTAAATTCATTTCATCAGTAATAATTCCTTTTTTAGCAGCATCCATTTGTGTTGTATAACTCATAAAAAAAAATCCTCCCTTATTATAAAAATTAGATAATTTTTCTAAGGGGGATAACCTAAATAAATAACAACCTGTCTTTTCTAATCACAATATATTATATATAAATTTCATTTCTTTAAAACATAGCATTCTAGGAATTATACTCAGATTTAAAATTTTTATAAATTCCTAAAGAAGAACAAAATCGCTAAGGC
>NZ_JAMQHY010000058.1:0-271 GCF_023845705.1 Clostridium sp. ZBS15 | reverse complement strand
GGGGGGGGGGGTGTGGGGGGTGGGGGGGGGGGTGGGGGGTGTGGGTTGGTGGGTGTGGGGACTGGGGCGGTGGGGGTGGGGGGGGTTGCGGGTGGGTGGGGGGTGGGTGGGGGGGCTGAGAGCGGTGGCGGTGTCGGTGGCGAGGCGCGCGGGGCCCGCGTGGGGTGGGTTTTTTTTTTTTATGGTTCGGGCGCCCCCGGAGATCTCCCCTCTTCCCCTACCCCCCCCTCTTCCTATCTTTTCGAAAGGGCCCCGGCCCCCCCCCAATTCT